>WUAJ01000216.1 GCA_009827215.1 Phycisphaeraceae bacterium | reverse complement strand
AAGTCGGCGATGTCAACGGCGACGGCTTCATGGATGTTGTTGGTATCCACGGCGGCGTGCGCACCGATAATGTTTCGATCCACTTCGGTCTTCCAGGAGGTGGGGTCGAGACCACAGCATCGTGGACCTCAAACACCAGCCCAAACGCGTGGGGGACCTCAGGCAAGCTCGCCGACATGGACAACGATGGCGATCTCGATCTCGTCACCACGAACCAAGGACTCGGAGTCAGCTCACCAACGCGTCCGATGTTTATGTTCCGCAACGATGGGACTGGTTTAGAAACCGATCCGTCATGGGAATCCGCGGCTTCAGAAATCTCCAACGGACTCGACACACGCGACATCACGGGCGACGGCTTCCCAGAAATCGCAGTCGCTAAATGGGTCAACTACTTCAGCGGCGTGTACTACAACACGACCGGAACTCCGGACACCAACCAGGGACTCTTCGCGTTTGGGAGTGACACGGACAAGGGGGCGGCGTTCACGGATCTTGAGAACGATGGCGTCCCAGAGTTCGGATTCGGAGGTGACCCATCAACGGTCTACACCACCTTCCACGGCGGGGTCTTCGAGGTCACCACGACCAACCCTCCGTTCACCGGACCACAAGAAGTCCACTTCTTCGATGTCGATCTCGATGGCGATGACGACTTTGGAGAGGTCCACTTCTCCGATGGACGCGCGCATATCTACCTCAATCGTGATGGCGTGCTCGATACCGATCCGTCGTGGACCTACGACGCTTCGCCGGTAGGGAATGCGATGGCGCTTGGGGATCTCAACGGCGATGGCCGTCCCGACCTCGCGATCGGATACTCCGGAGATCCATCCATCGTCGTGTTCTATGGACAAGCTCCCGCGTGTGCTCCGGATCTGACTGGAGAGGGTGACCTGAACTTCCTCGATGTCTCCGCATTCCTCGCGGCTTTCGGGATGATGGATCCGATCGCGGACTTTGAACCCGATGGGGACTTTAACTTCCTCGATGTCAGCGCGTACCTCGCTTCGTTCGCGAAGGGCTGCCCATAATCATCGCATGAAGACCACTGAAGATTCTGTCGTATTGCGCGATGGTCGAGCACTGACCATCCGGTCCATACTTCCTGAGCATGCGGAAACATACCGCGCGTACATGATGGCGCTCGCAGATGAATCGCCATGGTCGGGAACGATGGCGCACGAAGTGAAGGATGTGGATGCGCTGAAGGAGCGATTCGAGAAGGATCGTGAGAATGCAGGCGCTTGGGGAGTCGGCGCGTTTGATGACAACATGCAGTTAATCGCGGATTGCAGTTGGAACAGTATTCCATACGACAAGTTTCGTCATGTCGCAACTTTGGGAATCGGAATCCTCAAACCCTGGCGTGGGGTAGGCTTGGGAAGATCACTCATGGATCGAGCGATCGCCGCTGCTCGAGAGAGCGAAGTAGTTCAGAAGATAGAGCTCGGTGTGTTCTCAGAGAACACGATTGCTCGTTCACTGTACGATTCGCTTGGATTCAGTATCGAAGGGAGCCGCAAGCGTGCGATCAGGCAGCCCGACGGGCAGTACTGCGATGATGTTGTCATGGGACTCTGGGTCGGTAACGAACTCGAATAAGAACTCATAAAGACAAGGAATTTATAGGTTCCAACTCTCCGTATTGGATAGAGTTTTTGTATGGATCACCTCACGCGCCGACATTTCCTCATGCGTTCATCCGCTGTCGCCGCGGGATTCGCGGGACTCCAGTCCACGCTCGCGCGTGGGGCCGTGGCGCGGATGATCTCGGACAATCCATCGCAAGCACTCGATCGATTCGGACCGATGCTCCGCGATCCCGATGGGATCCTCGATCTTCCTAAGGGATTCCACTACCGCATCATCAGCCCGATGGGCGCGGAGATGGACGACGGCTTGATCGTTCCCGGCAAGCACGATGCGATGGCGGCGTATCCATACATCAACGACGACGGCTCGACCGATCCCGATCGCTGCGTGCTTGTGCGCAATCATGAGATCGAGGATGCGCACCGGACCATCTCGCCGTTCGGGCCGCAGAATGAACGGCTCAACAAAGTCGACGCGTCCATGCTCTACGAACGCGGATTCGGCAGACCATCACGCGGCGGATGCACCACACTCGTCTACAACCTCAAGACCAAACAACTCGAATCGCACTGGTTGTCTCTCGGCGCAACCGAACGTAACTGCGCCGGCGGGATCACGCCTTGGGGGAGTTGGATCAGCTGCGAGGAAACCGCGACGACCAAAGGCTCACGCTTCGAGCACGACCACGGCTGGTGTTTCGAAGTCCCGGTCACCAACACCCCAAAGCTCGCGGATCCGATCCCGCTCAAAGGACTCGGACGCTTCATGCACGAAGCGATCTGCATCGATCCCTCCACAGGGATCGTGTACCTGACAGAGGACCGTCACGACTCGCTGCTCTACCGATTCGTCCCAGAAAGCAAACCAACCAAGGTCGGTGACTTGCATCGTCCCGGCAAGCTCCAAGCACTCCGTATACTCGATCACGCATCGATGGACACGCGCAACTGGGACACGGATCTCGTGAAAGTCGGAGATTCACTCGCGTGCGCCTGGATCACGATGGACGAGACCGATTCACCGAAGGATGATCTGCGTTATCGCGGATTCGCAAGTGGAGCCGCGCGCTTTGCGAGAGGCGAGGGGATGTGGTGGGGAGGTCAAGACAACGGCGCCGCGTACTTCGCGTGCACGACCGGCGGGCGCGCCGCGGCGGGACAGATCTGGAGACTCATCCCGAACGGCACGGGCAAAGGCATCGACGCGATCGAACTCTTCATCGAACCCAACGATCCGAGCGTGCTCCAGAACGCGGACAACATCACCTTCTCGCCTTGGGGTGACATGTTCGTCTGCGAAGACGGCGAAGCACCCCAATACCTCGTCGGCGTGCGCCCCGATGGATCGCTCTACCAGTTTGCAAAGAACACCCTCGACGGCTCAGAGTTCGCGGGAGTCTGTTTCAGCCCCGACGGCTCAACGATGTTCGTCAACCACCAACAACGCGGCTGGACACTCGCGATTACCGGACCTTGGCAGTAACGCGAGCCAGGATCTTGTAAACATCTGTTCATTAAAAATTTACGCTTTGTGACAGAGTGATGGTGTGTAGCTGATATCAAGCAAAATCCCCCATTCAGCTGGTTTTTTTGGGTGCTTGAAGTATCTTTCTCGGACTATCGCACACAAGAGGAGGTTTTTCATGCGTGCACATTTTGTTACGACTTTTTCATGTCTCATGGCAATCACATCATTCGCATCCGCTGAGCCGGTCATTCTGAATGGCGACATGGACGGCAATGTAGGGATCGGATTCGCACCGGCGGATTGGATGGTTGCTCAAGCAACGCCGGATGTTGTTGATGCATTTGGTCCGTTCAACAACACAGGTGTTCCTTGGACGGATTCTCCAAACGGCGGTACATTCGCTCGAATGAACGGCGTCGGAAATTTCCAATCCGAGGGAATTTCTCAGAATGTCACTGGCTTCGTCACAGGCGAAACCTATGAGTTGAGTTTCTTTGCAGCCAATCTCGGATTCCGTGTGAACTCTACCGGGGCGTGGGGAGGATTCGATGGTTATTTTGAGTTCTATGCCGATGGCCAACTGGTTGCAACGAGCGATGCACTGAGTAAACAAGCGGCATCAACTGATCCGATCCAATGGGTTCAGCAGACAGTTCAGTTCGAAGCCTCGTCAAACGAGTTCCTACTCGAAATCCGAGCAGAGACTGTTGGAGCTGAGCTTCAAATCTCATATATGGGACTCGATGGTGTTGATGTGTCTGTAGTACCAGCACCAAGCTCTGTGGTAGCTCTTGCGATGATTGGTTTCACATCGACGCGTCGTCGACGGTGAGAAATTATATAGCGGATTAATCTATCAACAGTTAACAAAGACCCGCGTTCACATGCGGGTCTTTGTTAACTGATTTCAATAATGATTACTCAGGCAGCTTATCAAGCTCCAGCTGCACCCGATCCACCAATCGACCCACAGTCTCAGGACCAAAGTCAAACGGCAGTCCCGCGGCGTTGAACAGTTCCGGGAGCGGACGTGTGCCGCCGAGGGTCATTGCTTTCTTGTACGCCGCGAGTGCCGCTTCTTCGGATTCTTCGAGACTGGTGAGCCAGATCCCGAGCGCGCCGAGTTGTGCGATGCCGTACTCGATGTAGTAGAACGGCACACCAAAGAGGTGTCCCTGACGCTGCCA
>WUAJ01000215.1 GCA_009827215.1 Phycisphaeraceae bacterium | reverse complement strand
CGATCTCGTTGATCAGATCATGATCACGCCGGTAATCAACGCGAACACCCACCTTGATCTCACGCATATCGGTCCCCAGCCCCACAACCCCGCCGAGGGATTCGTCCCCTGGCTCGACATGATCCGCGCCAACCGAATTCTCGAAGACGAACCGATCGCCGACTCCGTAACCCTCGGCATCGAGAAATCCTTGGCAGGAGGCACCATCGCAGTGGGGGACATCGCCGGCGCCCCAAACGCGATCCTCAAAGACATCCCCATCCGCACCCTCGCCGATTTCCCAATGCTCGGCACCTCCTACCTCGAGTTCTTCGGCATCGGCACAACCGCAACCACCATCATCGACCGACTCCAAACCTACCTCGACGAGCACCTCGAACCCCTCCAGCAACACCTGCACAACTCCGGAGTCACCTTCGGACTCTCTCCCCACGCGACCAACACGATCTCCATCGCCGTCTACCACCGCGCCGCGCAGCTCGCGCTCAAGCACAACATCCCCCTCTGCACCCACCTCGCCGAAACCCTCGAAGAACGCGAGTTCATCTCCCAAGGCACCGGAACCCAACGCGGATTCCTCGAACGCTTCGGAGTCTGGGACGACTCCATTCTCAACGAAATCGGAAACAAAGAGCACCCCATCGAGCACCTCCACCCAGTCCTCAAACAACTCCCCGTCTTGTGCGCCCACGTCAACGACGCACCGACAGACGACGAGTTCGGAGATACGATCGCCCTCCTCGCGACCACCCAGACCTCCGTCGCGTACTGCCCGCGTGCCCACACCTACTTTGGGCACTACGACACGCTTGGGCCGCACCCCTTCCAAGCGATGCTCAACGCCGGGATCAACATCACGCTGGGGAC
Source organism: Phycisphaeraceae bacterium (assembly GCA_009827215.1). Classification (GTDB taxonomy): domain Bacteria; phylum Planctomycetota; class Phycisphaerae; order Phycisphaerales; family UBA1924; genus UBA1924. The sequence continues at coordinate 3,424 of WUAJ01000215.1, read as the reverse complement.
CGACTCCATCGTCAACCTCGACACCCCCGATCGCATCACCACCCTCGACGACATGCGTCTGCTCGCCACGCGTGACCAGACCCCGATGCACACGCTCCTCTCGATGACCACCACCAACCCCGCACACGCACTCAGACTCGATCCAAACGCGTTCAAACTCAAGCCCGGCCATCGACCCGCCGGACTCCTGAGCCTCGCCGTAGAAGCGAATCACCCAGACCCGTGGTCCAGCGCCATGCTCTCAGGATCATCCCCCAACTGGATCGTGTTTGCACCGAAAAACGCTTTGAAAATGGGAGCGGACTGACTCTGGTTCATACAATCCCCGACGAACGGAGTCGAACCACATGAGTCAAAAATGGCGCCGCAATAAAGCCTGGGAAGATCAACACCTCACAGGCCCACTCACCCTCATCAAGATCCCGCTGCGTGCACTGGAAACCATCCCGCTCGCGATCATTCTCTTGACCTTCATATCGCTGTACGCGATCGCCGCTTCGATCCCAATCGGGATGCTCGCGCAGATCCCGACCTACCTCATCTACGCGCTCTCGCTCGTTATCCCCCTCGCGGTGATCTCCTACATCTCCATCAAACTCATCCGCGCCAAAATGACCCAAGCGACGCGCGCCACGCGCTTCCTCGCGACCTTCTTCATCACCCTCGCGCTCGCCGCGCTCATCACCGTCTTCTGGGTTTGGCAGATCCTCCCAACCATCAAGTACAACCCCGCGACCGGAGAAGGCGTCCGACTCTTCGGCGCCTTCTCGGATACCTACCCCTCGACCACCCTCCGCAGACTCCCCGGCTTCGAGATGACCGAGATGCAGTTCTATGGATGGTGGCCCCTCCGCACCGCCCTCTTCCTCTTCACACTCAACCTCATCGTCACCACCGTCCGGCGAATCGAGTTCAACTTCAAAAACCTCGGCGTCCTCTCCGTCCACGCCGGGATCATCATCATCGCGCTCGGATCACTCTTCTACACACGCTACAAACTCGAAGGAGATGTTCTCCTTCCAGCACCACAAACCACACAGGTCGGCACCCAGCAACCTGTCCCGCAGTTCTCATTCTTTTCACGCGAAGAAGTTGTCCTCTACCTCGCGCAGGAAATGGGATTCTCCGGACAACCCCGCTACGAGCAGCGACCGCTCCATCGTCTCCCGCGCTACAACGACTACGACCTCAACGTCAACATCCCCGCAGATGCACCCACCCTCTCAGACACCCTCGGCGCCTCGCACAACCACGGCGACCTCAGCTCTCGCAAACTCAACATCAATGTGCCAACGCGTCCCGATTCCATCATCGACCACGACATCACCATCGACATTGTCGGATACGCCAACTACGCCGAGCTCGAGAGCCACTGGTACAAAGTCCCGCTCGAAGCCGGAGAGCAACCCAACCCGCTCACTGTGATCGATATGTATGCCGCGGTACCAGGTTCAAGCGTACCTCAGGACCGACCGCTCTTCCGCTTCCCATTCTTCCCCAACACTCCAGCAGCGCGCATCCGCGAGAACCAGGTCATCGGGATCGAGTACACCGTGGACATGCCCCAAGAGCGCTGGGATGCACTCACCACCGCCGTCCCAGTCTCTGACCCTCCTTCACAGATCCTCCATGCGATTGTGGTCGAGATCCCTGGAGCTGGATTCAAAAAGACATACGCGATCCAGCAGGGACAAACGATCACGCTTGATGATACTGGATACGAGATCAAGGTCGATCAACTCGCGCCGACTCCACCCTTCCCAATCATCACACCGGGATACGAAGACGCCACTTCATCCGTCGCAATCCTGAACATCACAAAGCCAGGCATGGACCTCCCCGTCGCGCGATGGGCCTTCCATCGCTTCCCCGAACTCGATCAAGACCTCACCCCAACCCCAAGCGGCAGACCACAACGCTCCGCGCCAGATCCCGCGATCAAAGTCACCTACCTCGACATCTCACGCTTGCAGGTCTACCTCGATGATCAGTCCGACGGCACCACCCGCGCCATTATCCGTCAACCCGCGACCGCGGAACTGAAAGTCATCGATCTCGTCGAGAGTAACGGCCTAGAAGACATCGTTCCAAACGACGATGGTGCGCGTATCGACCTGCGATTCGCTGAATCATGGACGCACGCTCGTGAAATCGCCCATCCGATCCCAACACCAGATATCAATAAAGATAAATCCCTGATCGGATCACACACACACGCCTTCGTCGCTGTGAGAGTCGGATACGAAGGCCTCGACTGGTCCACCATCGTGTGGGTCCCATTCGCGAAGTACATCGGGATCGACGAACAACCTGTTCGTCTCACACTCCCCAACGGCGAGCCGTTATTCATCGGCTTCGGACGCACCCAACGACCATTCCCCGGATTCTCTGTGGCGCTCGTGGACTTCGAGATGATCGCCTACGACCACCGCGGCGCCCCGCGCGACTACCAATCCCTCGTCCGCGTCCAGCAAGCCGCGTCGAGTCTCTACCCCGAACCACCAAACTTCGACACCTTCGAGCACATCGTCAAACTCAACGCGCCCCTCCGCGCACCCTTCCACTGGGACCCCAACAAGCCCTGGCTCGCCAACACCATCAAACGCATCCAAGCCGGACTCAACCCCGAACAGTTCAAGTTCTCCCAGTCCGGATGGGACCGCGCCGGATGGAACCAATCCCAAGAACTCGTTGACCAAGGTCAACTCGACAAACCCCGCGTTAACTTCACCATCCTCGGCGTAGGGAACAACCCCGGAATCCACATCATCGCGTTCGGATCCATCCTCTTCTCCATCGGAGTCCCGTGGGCCTTCTACTTCAAACCCTACCTCGTCCGTAGAGAACGCGACAAAATCAAAGCACAACTGGCAGCAAACCAACCAAAGGCGGCCGCATCATGAAATCCACATTCGCCATCCTCGTCTCCGCACTGCTCACCCTCAGCGCCCTCGCGCAGCCCTCCGGAAATGCGCACCCAGAATCCCAAGCCGTCTCCGAAACCTCCGCCGAGATCGAGAACCCCTTCGGTCAACCACAGATGCCCACCATGTCCCTCTCCGAGAAGCACGCCTTCTCCAAGCAAGTGGACCTCTCAGAACTCATGACCGCCGCCGTCTTCCACAACGGCCGAGTCAAAATCCTCGACACCCTCGCCCGCGAATCCACCGCCGGACTCACAGGCAAATCCAAGTACTTCGACATCCTCGTGCAAGACGGATCCGATCCAGAGAAACTCAAGTTCGACCCAAGCTTCACCATGCTCGATCTCATGATCGATCCCGTCTACTACATCGATCGCCCCCTCATCGGGATTAACTACCTCCCCCTCCGTCAAGAAATCCTCGAACTCGCCGCCGCCGATGCACAAGACGGCACCTTCAACAAACAAGGCTGGCTCAAGACCGGCATGATCTCCCCGCGC
>WUAJ01000214.1 GCA_009827215.1 Phycisphaeraceae bacterium | reverse complement strand
CCAGGATTCCGGAGCACCCGCGAACGGAGAGTACGATCTCCGATTCGAACTCTACGACTCATCAACCGGCGGCTCCCAAATCGGATCAACCCAGATCTTTGAGAATCACCAAGTAACCGACGGAACTTTCCAGGTCGAGCTCGACTTTGGCGATGTATTCACCAGCCCCAACCGCTACCTTCTCATCGAAATACGCCAAGGTGATTCCGGTGGCGTGTTCACAGAACTCACCCCAAGAACCCAAATTTCTGCAACACCCCGAGCTCAGCATGCAGACACCGCCGACACGGTGCTCAACCCGCAGTGGACCGAAGCACCGGGCATCATCAGCTACGGCGAAGGCACAGACCGAGTATTCATCAACAGATCATCAACGATCACCTCTGCAGAATACTTCGGTGTTCATGGTGATGCGGAAGACTTTGTCGGGATGTATGTCTCAGGGCCAGCAAACTCGTACCCTTTCTATGGATACTCAATCGACGGCGCCATTAGTTCCTACACATACACGGACCCCACCAATGACTCGTGGACACTCGTAAATAACGGGGCCGTCGCGCTCATCTCTGATGCTGACCAAGACCTCACCATTGCCGGCGACCTTTCTACTCAGAACATCAGTGCCTCAGCCATCACCGCATTCAGCTATAACTACTCAACACCTAAGATCGGCTACGCCTCAGTCATGGGCGATGCCTTCCACTCTGCATCAAACGACCCATTCTTTGCATCCACTGGCAACGGCGGTGCATACATCTCAAACGCAAGCTCCGGCTGGCTCGTCGCGCCCATCCAACTCCCACACGGTGCGACAGTCACCGAAGTCCGTATCTACTTCTCCGACACAAACCCCACCGGCGACTTCACCTTTCACCTATCAAGAAGAGCCCATGGATCAAACGGATTTAACATCCTCGCGAGCATCACCACGACCGGTTTTAACGGAGAGAATCTCCAAGCAATCGACTCAGTGATTGCAAACTCAAGTATCGACAACAACCTCTACAGCTACCATCTCCGCGTATGGTCCACAGGCTGGGACGGCTCAACATCGATGCAAATCGAATCCGTCGTCGTCGAGTACACCACCAGCCAACCCGACTAAACCATCGCATCATCACACTCCACAACGCCCCAAACCGGGGCGTTTTTCATCACCCCACCAAGACCCAATCCCCCACCAAACCCGCTAAACTAACACTCAAACACAAACACACCCCCTTCCACAAGGACGGAATCCAAATGAAAATCCACGAATACCAAGCACGCGACCTCCTCTCCGCTTTCGGAATCCCCGTCCCTGCAGGTCAAACAATCACCAACGCCAACGACGCCGCAAACGCATACACCGAAGTCACCCAAGCCGCTGGCACCGACCTCGCCGTCGTCAAAGCCCAGGTCTTCGCCGGAGGCCGAGGCAAAGCCGGATTCGTCAAGCTCGTGAGATCAGCTGCAGACGCCACCGCCGCCGCCGACTTCATGCTCTCCAACAAAATGGTCTCCGTCCAGACCGGACCCGAAGGCCTCGACGTCAACACCCTCCTCGTCGCCGCAGGTGTCGACATCGCCGACCGCGAACCAGGCAAACCCGACGAGTACTACATCGCGATCACCACCGACCGCAACACCCGCCGCAACACCCTCATCGCCTCGCGCGAAGGCGGCGTCGAAATCGAACAAGTCGCCGCCGACACCCCAGAACTCATCATCAAGCAACCCATCAACCCGCAAATCGGACTCCAACCATTCCAAGCAAACGAAGTCGCCTTCAAGCTCGGATTCAAAGGCAAGCAAGTCCGCCAAGCCGCGATGATCATGCTCAAACTCTCCGAGCTCTACCACGCGAAAGACTGCTCACTCGCCGAGATCAACCCGCTCGTCGTCACCCCACCAAACGACACCTACCCCGACGGCCAAGTCATCGCGATCGACGCGAAGTTCAACTTCGACGACAACGCAACCTTCCGCCACAAGGACCTCCAAGCACTCGCCGACCCCACCGAGGAAAACCCCGCAGAAGTCGAAGCCGCCAAGCACGGCATGTCCTACATCGCACTCGACGGCAACATCGGATGCCTCGTCAACGGCGCCGGACTCGCCATGGCAACCATGGACACCATCAAGCTCTACGACGGAGAACCCGCAAACTTCCTCGATGTCGGAGGTTCCGCGACCGAAGAAGCCGTCACCGAAGCATTCCGCATCATCCTCTCCGACGCCGCCGTCAACGGCATCCTCGTCAACATCTTCGGAGGAATCATGCGCTGCGACATCATCGCCCAAGGCATCGTCAACGCCGCCAAATCCATCGGATTCTCCGTCCCACTGGTCGTGAGACTCGAAGGCACCAACGTCGAAGCGGGCCGCAAAATCCTCGAAGACGCCGCCGCGGATCTACCGACCCTGCAAGCCGCAGGGGATCTGGGTGATGCAGCACAGAAGGTTGTGGCGGCGGTTGGATGAAAATTCATGCAGTCCAAGTACATAACTACAGGGGCATAATCGATTCTTCAGTCGAACTGCATGATTACACAATTTTGCTAGGCGCTAATAATGCTGGCAAATCCACTTTCCTTGCTGCCGTGTGCTCTTTTTATGAGCATGACCAATTCAAGTACAAGTATGCCCGTGATTGGCCACACCAAGGCTCAACTGATAACGAATCCTGGGTCGATATTGAGTACCAACTTTCTGATGACGAAGCAGAAACAGTAAAAGATGATTACTTACTTGAGAACTCAAGGCTCCGTGTTAGAAAATATCTTCACAGTAAAGAACTTGCTCACGACGGGAAAGCCCGGTCAGGCGCTTACTATGCCTACACGGCTGACAGCTTAACTCACGAAGATTTCTTCTACGGAACGAGAAATGTCGGCAAAGGCAAACTCGGCTCAATTGTGTATATTCCTGCCGTTAGCAGAGTCGAAGACCACACGAAGATGTCTGGGCCTTCTGCGTTACGCGATCTGCTCAATGAGATTCTAAAAGACATTGTATCTACTAGTGATACATATCAGTCTTTGACATCAGCTTTTACAGACTTCGGAACCAACATTCGATCAGAACAAACTGCTGGCGGCCGCTCAATTGATGGCCTCCAAACCAAGATTACTGAATCCCTGTCTGATTGGGATGTAGATTTCAGAATCAATCTTCGCGCTCCTGATGCAGCAGAACTAGTAAAGTCACTTAGCGAATATCAGATCAATGAACAAGGCTCGACACTCCAACTAGGTGCAGAAGATTTCGGAAGTGGTTTTCAACGCAATTTCATCTACACACTAATTAATGTAAAAGCTAACTACATAGAACCCAAAGCACAGACCAAGAAGAAGACATTTAGCCCTGATTTCAATCTGCTCTTGTTCGAAGAGCCTGAAGCATTCCTGCATCCACCCCAACAAGAGAAGCTGTCAGACAACCTGAGACTGCTGTCTAACAATGAAGATCAACAAATACTTTGTTCAACTCACTCGCCCAACTTCGTCAGCTTTAATTCCAACGATCTAAATACGATCTGCCGTTTTGTACGAGAAGATCACGTAGTGACATCTCATCAAGTATTACCCGCGAAGTGGGATGAGATAATCGGCACAGCTGTTGAAAACAATGATGAGGATACAGAAGCACTTGAACGGATTAGATACTTCCTGTGGCTGAATCCAGATAGATGCGGCGCACTATTCTGTAGCAGGGTATTGCTGGTTGAAGGGTTAACAGATCAAGTTCTGATTCGCAGGCTCATCAAAGATGGGCGAATCAATTGTCCGCCGGATGGTGTTCATGTAATGGATTCACTAGGGAAGTACAACCTCCCGAGATTCTCAAAATTGCTTTCTGCACTGAACATCCGACATTCCGTTCTTTTCGACGCAGATGCAAACAGAGCGAATCATGCGGATATCAATGCTGAAATTGAAGCGCTCAGAGGAACTGGGACTGCAGCGCAGGTAGTTGCACTTGCTAACAACATTGAAACTACCCTAGAACTCAATTTACCTGGACACCAAAGCCAGAAACCCGCCCGTGCATTGGCTGCGTATGAGTCAGGATTAATAGAAGACAACAATCTCCAAGTATTCTGCGGCTTGGTCAACGCATGCTTTGAATAGCCATCACGAACAACCACATCCGTGCGCAAATCTCTCCCACCGCCCAACGCCCCCCTTCCAATCCCCTCGCCGACCAACTACAATTCCCTCAGCCCCCACCCACATTCAACCAAGGGGGCAACATGCACAACCAGTCGCACACGCAGTCGCAAACAGACACGCCACAACTTACCGAATCCCTCCTCGAGGACCTCCTCGATCCCGCGATGACTCCCATCCTCATCTGCCAAAT
>WUAJ01000213.1 GCA_009827215.1 Phycisphaeraceae bacterium | reverse complement strand
TGGTTCGTGTGTGCAAGTGCAAGCGGACTTACTTTCAGAGTAGGTGAGCAATGAATGCTCACATCATTCTGAAAACAGTAGTTTGAGGGTCATCATGAAAACACAAAGCATCATCCCAATCATCGCGTCATCAGGAATCGCTGCAGCAGCTGCAGCCAGCTCTCCGGAATCAACTGAGTTCGAGACTGGAGCACTGCGCCACGCCGGACACATCTACTTCAACATCGCGACCGGCGAGCGTCTGCTCACACCGATCGATACCGCGGATGAACAGGCTACAGCATCTGGAGACTCTGAGCCGATCTGGATAGTCAGCGGTCCAGCTACTGGGTGCGACGACATGGGGTTTTCTACAAGCATCTTCTTTGGGCTGGATAATTTCACATTAAACTACCAAGAGCCGGTAAGCCCAATCTTGTTTGATTGGGGTGATATCCCTTCAGACACTGTAGTGGATTGTGTGCATATCCACTGGATCACCGACCACGCGGACACCGACACGGACTTCGACAGCTTTGCAGATGCCGCAATTGGGTTTGGAGCAACATGGACTTTCTGGGATGGCATGAACGGTCGCGCCCCACAGGTGTTCTCCACCGCACTCCCGATCGTCGAACTCACCTTCCAGCTTCCCGGCGAATACCCAAGCGATACCGCGACCGTCGCGTTCTATACCGCAGATATTGATCTCTCTGGATCATTCGGTGTCCCGATGAACTTTGAGATCGGTGATACAGACTCTGATCCACAAGGGGCCGCGCTCTTTAACCCAAGAATGGACCTGCAAGATAATGACTTTGACGGCATTCCCGATCTTGACATCGATCAAGATGGACTCGCCGATTGGGGTTGGTCTTTGGACTACCACCAGCCTGGAACTTACGACTTCGATAACGCCGATGGAGACTCAGACCCTATGACCGGCGTAGATGGGGATATCAATGAATTTGCATTGGCAGGTTTGAATTTTGGACTCCCACAGCCAGGTCAAGCGGTGTTTGATCCAGGCTCAGGGACATGGTCATGGGTGACCGATCCCGGGGCGGCCAATGTTGAGGATGTCGCAGCTCTACAGTTCATTGACAACCTGAATCCAGGATATTTCTTATTCTGGTTTGAAGGTTTCAGCTGTGATCCATACCAACCATTCGCGTCATTCGAGATGATTCTCTATCAGCAATCGAACGGCTGCGCCGCCGATGTCAACGACGATGGCGATCTCAACTTCCTCGATGTCTCCTTCTTCATCAGCCAGCAGATTGACTACAACGAGGACATGTCATTCAACTTCCTCGATGTTTCAGCGTTTCTTGCAGACTTCGCGACAGGCTGCCCGTAACAGGAACTGGAACAGTGTGGTTGGATTCGAGGCCGTCCTTTGGGCGGCCTCATCCATGCGCACAAAAAACCCTCCCGTTCAACACAGGAGGGATATGAAGTTTTCAACGAATCCGAGTCTTTATGGGCAACCCTGAGCAAACAAGGTGAGGAACAACGAGATATCAACAAAGTTGAAATGGCCATCACTGTTCATGTCAACCCGTGGATCTTCGCTTGCGAACTCCGAGAGGAAAGTACTGATATCAAGGAAGTTCAGGTCGCCATCGCCATTGCAATCAACAGGACACTCAATACCCTGAGGCTCGCAATCAGGCACGGTCACACACACCTCGATCGAGCAGCACTCGTCAAGCGTCGCATCGTGCATAGTGACAAGGAAGCAGACCTCCTCGCCCGGAGCAGCGCCGCATATGGTCACGCTCACTGTGTCCGTACCAAAGTTGGGCAGCGGAGCATAATCCCAACGGCTCGGATCCACATTCCCAGTATCGATCGTCGCTCCAGCAGGGGAGATTACAGAGAAGTACGAGTAGTAGATGTCGATGCCAGTTAGGTTGTCGATGTCAAAGGTGTACACGAAGCACCCTGTACCGTCACCCAAGCATTCGACACGCTCGTCATGAATCTGAGCACAATCGCACTCCGGGATCTCGATGCAGTGCTCAACAGCACAGCACTCCTCAAAGTCCGCGGTATTCAAGCTGATGATGAAACAGAGCTCATCGCCAGGAACGCCGCCGTTGAATGTCAGTGTCACCTGCGTTGTGTCGCCATCAAGCAGTGGGCTCGGTAGCGACATCAATCCAGATGGAACCACATTTGCGCCGCCCGAAACAGGGAGCACGATCAGGTGGTATACATCCTGACCCGAGTTGTTGGTCAGATCAAAGGTGAAGGTGTAGTTGCCAGAGTCGTCAAGCTCACAGAGGATCTCGCCATTGGCGATCGTCGCACAAGGATCTTCAACAAAGCCGGGGCATGAGATCTCGACCGATCCGATGCCGGTCTTGTCCTGGAAGAGAATCTCCGCGTCCATGTCGATCAGGATCGAGTTCGCGACATTCCCGCCTGCTTGCGGAAGACCTTGTATGCCGTAGACATTGGGGCCGACACCTTGCGAGTTCACAATCATCGCATCGCTTGTGACCCAAACGCGATCGTCCGGAGCGCCAGCATACGAATAGTCACACCCCCCAGCAGAATCCGTGCTGCTGCTCGCGCCGCTCCCTACAGAGAACGCGTTCGGCGAAGGCAGCCAAACCGCTCCCTGTTGTCCTTCGCAGATGTACTCAAGAGCACGCGATTGGTGCGGCGATGAATCGAATCGACCGCTCACAGGATCGGTACGCATAGAACGCTCAGCGATCATCATCTGTCCCGCAGGACCAAACGCGATATCAGCGACCGGATTCGACCAATCATTGGACAACACAGGGACACTGATCTCAAGCTGCTCAGTCCCAGCGATGAACTCGCCCGCACCGTCGTACGCGACTGACCAGATCTCATTGGAAGCAGCGGAAGCGGTCGTCGAATCCTCGAACCAAACAGAGTAATACACACGCCCGTTGAATGTCTGGACAGCCCACACACGCTCACCTAATCGAGCGGCACCGACATCATCACCAACTTCTGGGGTGCAGTCCGAAACAGTCCCTGTCGCGTGGTCCCATGTACTCAAGCAAGTGCCCGATGCATCGATGCGATAGATCCGTCCATCCTCAAAGTTCGACACATACACGGCCTGCTTACCAACGTCGAAGCACAGGTTGCCAAGCCCCGGATACGACTCCGCGACACCATGGGCCGCAGCAATCACCGGATCACTCGCATTCGGGAGCGTCGCAAAGACCGTTGGAGCGCCAGTTACGGCATCGATCTTGTACACCTGTCCCGGCTGACCGCCTATCGAACCGATATTGTCGGACAAGTAGATCGAAGTGTGTGCCGCAAAAATATTTCCTTGGTCATCAAGTGCCACACCAAAGACCTGACCCATACTCGATCGCACCCATTCAGGATGAAAGTAAATATTGGTTGGCCAATCAACACCTAGCGGTGCCGTAGTCTGCCCAGTCAGGTCATACACATTGAGCACGCCCTCAGCGTCATTAGATCGCCATTGTGTTCCAACAGCGATCTGCCCGCCTCCAAAGAGTTGGTATTCGTCGGCTTCAAAGCTCGGCCGTTCGCCATCGCATTCGGCCGGACCCACATCGCAGACAGCCGTCGATGCGAGCAAGAGCATCGCGCCAGAAACCAGAAGTTCTTTCCTGTTCATAGTCACCCTCACAAGTTGTTTCGGGACACACATGGTCCCTAGGAATTCTGAACCACTGGGATAGAGAGTCTCAGCGGCTGCTGATTACCAAGGCCGATAATCAACGAATCCAATGTACTAACTGTCTACAGATTGGTTCAAGGTATTTCTTAACAAATGGGTCTCATGCTTGAATTTCGGGGATTCACACACTAGAATGATCGGTCTAATTTGGAAATATTGAACAATGCCCACCAGAGGAGTCGCTTGTAAGATGCTGTGCACCGAACCAGAAGGAGTCGCGCGATGTTCATGAGAATGGTTTACGACGAGAAGCTCGCACAAGCAGCGTATCTGATTGGATGCCAGAAAACTGGCGAAGCCATTGTCATCGACCCAGAGCGTGATGTCGATCGCTATATCCAGCTTGCGCAGGACAACAGCCTCACAATCGTCGCAACAGCAGAAACTCACATCCATGCCGACTTCGTTTCGGGATCTCGAGAACTTGCTGAACGAGTCGGAGCGAAGGTCTTCGTCTCTGATGAAGGTGATGCAGATTGGAAATATCAATGGCTCGATAAGAAATCAAACGGCGGTAGCTACGACCATCAACTCCTCCACGACGGCGACACTTTCAACATCGGGAACATCGACTTTAAAGTCCTCCACACACCTGGACACACCCCAGAGCACATTGCGTTTCTTGTGACCGATCGGGGTGGGGGAGCAACCGAACCCATCGGGATCG
>WUAJ01000212.1 GCA_009827215.1 Phycisphaeraceae bacterium | reverse complement strand
TCTTCAACACGCCTGCACGCCGCAAGTTCCTGCGTACCCCAACCACGGAGCAGACGCGATGTCTGGAATGGCTCCGGGATCTCGCGATGGCGAATCCGTCCATCGGCGTCCGCTGCTTGGGGGATGACAAGGTCAAGCTCGATCTGCCTCCGAACCAATCCCCGCGCGAGCGAGCGCTCACCATCGTCGGGAAGGAGCTGGAATCCCAGCTCGTCGAGGTCTCGGTGGATCAGTACGACAACGCGCGAGGCGTGCTGATGTGGGGACTTGTTGGTCTCCCATCCATCGCACGAGCGACCTCAAAGGCGCAGCATGTGTTCCTCAATGGGCGCACCATCCGCGATCGCACAGTGCAACACGCGATCCGCGAAGCGTATAGAGGACTCATTGAACCGGGACGGCATCCGACGGCGGTGCTCATGATCGAGATGGCGCCGAGTGCTGTGGATGTCAATGTGCATCCCGCGAAGCTCGAGGTCCGCTTCCGTGACCAGTCGATGGTCCACCGAGCCGTGTACCACGGCATCCGCGACGCACTGACCCAAGCGGACGTCACCCCGACGGTGTTCTCACGTCTCCCCAATGCCGGCGGTCCATCGGCGATCATGCCTCAAGCGTTGCCGACGCAGCCCGTCGAGCAGCAGGTTGATCGGCAAGTTGATCAGATAGTCGAGTATCTCAACACCAACCCCAAGTCTTCCGATTCTCCAGCGGATCTGCGATCGCACCTCGCTGAGGTGCTCCGCTCTCCGGATTTGCCCTCGTTTGGTCCTTCGGTGCCAGAAGAGCAGCCAACTCAACCAGCGAGCGAGGAGCGATTGCTGCCGCCAATCGTCAGCAATGTTCAAGTGCTGCAGGTCCATTCGAGCTACCTGCTCTGTCAGGACGAGCAAGGCGTGCTCATCATCGATCAGCACGCACTCCACGAGCGGATGATGTTCAACAAGCTAATCAGCCGAGTGACAGGATCGGGAGCGCTGGAGCAGCAGGGATTGCTGACCCCGATCGTGGTCAATGTCAGCTCCGGGATCATCGATCAGTTCGACAAGCTTCAGGAGCTCTTTGAACGCATCGGCATCGACGCGGCTCCGATGGGTCCCAAGTCAGTGGGGGTGTCGAGCGTCCCGAGCTTCCTGCTCTCGCGGAATGTTGATCCCGGCGCGTTCCTCGACGAGCTCTTTGAGCGCGTCGAGCACGAGGGGTTTGTGCCTTCCAAGGAAGAAGCACTTCATGAAGTGCTCGACATGATGGCGTGCAGAGCCGCGATCAAAGCGGGGGACAAGCTGAGCGAAACCGAGCTCGCGGAGATCATCGCGCTGCGCGACACGACCGATCGAGTCGCGTCGTGTCCACACGGCAGACCAACCACTGTGCGTCTAACGATTGAAGAGCTCGAGAAGCTCTTTGATCGGCGCTGATTACTCGTTGTCCAATAGTTCGACGGCTTTGAAACTCTTGCCCTCGAGCATCTCAAGACTCGCTCCGCCGCCGGTCGAGACATGGGACAAGCGATGCGCAACACCGAATGTTTCCGCGGCCGCAGCTGAGTCCCCGCCTCCAACGATCGTGATCGCGCCGTTGTCGGTCGTGCTTGCGACTGCTTCAGCGATAAGCTTGGTGCCCATCTTAAATGGCATCCACTCGAACACACCCATCGGGCCGTTCCAGATCACTGTTTTGGAGTCCTTGATGATCTGTGTGTAGCGAGCGACGGTCTTTGGTCCGATGTCCAGTCCCATGAAGCCGTCCTTGATCTGATCATCGAAGACCTCGATATCTCCTGCTTGCTCAGCGAACATCGTCGAGCAGATATGATCCTCTGGGAAGTGCAGATCAGTCTTGGATTCCGCGGCGAGTTCGATGATCCGCTTCGCGTCCTTGACCATATTGTCTTCAACGCGGGATGTGCCAACTTCATGTCCCAGTGCTTGGAGGAATGTGTACGCCATCGCACCGCCGACGAGGATGTGGTCGGCTTTGGGGAGCAGATGCTCGATCGCAGGGAGCTTGTCGCTGACCTTAGCGCCTCCGAGGATGACCGTGAAGGAGCGAGCGGGGCTCGACAGCGCATCGCTGAGGTACGCGATTTCTTTCTCGACGAGGAATCCCGCGACCTTTGGTTTGTTGCCCATCGCTTCAGGGACGCCAGTCATGGATGCGTGCTCGCGGTGGCAGGTCCCGAACGCGTCGTTGACGTAGACATCCGCGAGTGATGCGAGCTGCTGAGCGAAGTCCGCTTCGCAGCGTTTTTCGCAGCCGTGGAATCGGAGGTTTTCCAGGAGCAGTACATCGCCGTCGTTCATCGCGTCGACCGCTTGAGCGATCGCGGGGTCTTTGCAGCTCTCCGCTGGGATGGTGACGTCTTTGCCGAGCAGCTCTCCGAGACGCTTGGCGACCGGAGCCATGGAGAACTTCGCTTCGTATCCCTTGCCCTCAGGACGTCCCAGGTGCGACATGAGGATCGCACGACCACCTCGATCGATGACCGATCGGATGGTAGGGAGCGCGGCTTGGATACGACGATCATCGGTGATCTGGTCCCCATCGAGCGGGACATTAAAGTCCACTCGGATCAGGACCTTCTGACCAGCAACCAGAGTGTTCTCGATCGATTTCTTCGCCATATCTACAACCTCCTGAGAGTGGTTTTTGCTTGTGTGATCAATTCTAGGGAGTGTGGGGGGGAAAACAAAAAAAGCCATGATCTTTCGATCACGGCTTTCATGGATTCTGATGATCGCTCTCAGTTGTCGAGCATCTCGTTTGAGATTCCTCGAACGCGAGCACCGCCATTACGGAGCAGATTGTCACGCAGGGAGCGGAGGTCAGCTTGGACCGATGCGTCGATGAGCTGGTCGCCCATGCGGATCTTGATCCCGCCGAGCATCGTCGAATCGGTGTAGGGATGCATGATGACCTCTTTCCCGAGCGATTCGCTGAGCTTGTGCTTGACGCCGTCGAGTGCTTCTGGGGACATCGGGGATGCCGTGAAGACATCGACCTCGATGCGACCGAAGCGAGCTTGGACGAGCTCGTCGAGCGCGCCGACGATCGGGACGATGTGTCCCAGACGGCCCTTCGCGTTGAGCTGACGCAGGAAGTTCACTGTGAGTGTCGAGCATATCCCTTCGAGCATGCGGACGAGCGATGCGTCACGCTTGCCGGCATCGATCAGACGCGTTGCGAGCAGCTCATTGAACCCGCGATCGTCGCGAGCGATCTCGAGCAGGTCCTCGAGCTCTCCGAGCAGGTCTTCAGGGGTGATGCCGTCGGTCGACTCAGCGATCTCAAACGCCGCGTGTGCGTAAACCTTCGCGAGTGCATCGGGCTTTGATTCAATCAATGGCATGATTCGTTCTCCACCAATGCGTTAGTTGCTGACAGTCTTGAGCTCAGCGAGGGACTCTTCCATCAGGCGCTGCTCGTCGTTGACGGAGACCTCGCGCTGGAGGATCTTGCCGGCCATAACGGTCGCGAGATTGACTGACTCGCTGTAGAGCTCGTTGAGTGCCTGCTTCTTCGCAGCTTCGATGTCCGCTTTCGCTTTCTCACGCATCTCGCTGAGTTCAGCATCCGCTTGGGACTTGAGCTGAGCGGCGAGCTCGTTCTGCTGGGACTTGGTCTCTTCGAGCATCTGCTGTGCTTGAGCACGAGCTTCGGCGAGATTCTTCTCGTACTCGTCAAGCGCTTCCTTCGCTTGCTGACGAGCGGACTCAGCAGCAGCGATCTCGCCTTTGATCTTCTCGTTGCGTTCATCGAGACCCTTGACGATCTTCGGCCAAACGACGGTGGCGGTAATGCCGAACACGATCAGGAAGAGCACGATCGCGGTCAAACCAGCAGCGAATCCCTCTTTGGGAGTCGCAATCGGATTGGCCTCGGCAGCGTTTGCAACAGATGCAGCGCTCACAAGAACGGCTTGGACGGTAAGAAATGCGAGTCGATTCATCGCGTGTTCTCCATTGAGTTCAAGTTCCGAGCTCAATGCCCGGGCTTGGAAACCACGGTGTGCAGTGTTTCATGCACATCGTGGGTTGATTGATAATGCTCTTAGGCAAGGAGGCCAACAACGATCGCGAAGAGGGTCGCACCTTCGATGAGTGCTGCCGCGAGGATCATGTTGGTTCCGATGGTGCCGGAAGCTTCAGGCTGACGAGCGATGGACTCGAGAGCACCCTTACCGACGAGACCGATGCCGATGCCGCCGCCGAGGACTGCGAGACCAGCACCCATTGCTGCGAGACCCTTACCGATGGTTGTGCCAGCAACGACTGCTTCGACTGCTCCATCAGGTGCTGCCATTGCCGAAGCTGGTCCAAAGACTGCCAGAGCAGCGGTTGCCAGAGCGATGTTCTTGATCAGGTTCATTTCCAGTTTCCTTTCT
>WUAJ01000211.1 GCA_009827215.1 Phycisphaeraceae bacterium | reverse complement strand
GTCTCCGCCGTAGTAGGGGTCGGGGACGTCTTGGGGTTTGGGGAGTGATGGGTCGAAGGATCGCATGAGGGCGAGTTGTGATTTTGGTGTTCCGAGATCGAGGAGGTCTCGGTGGTTGGATTGGTCCATCGGGATGATGTGGGTGAAGCGTTCGATGTCGGTGTTTGGGTCGAACTGGCGGGCGCGTTGGTTGGTGATGTCGATGCCGTAGAGGGAGGCGGTTTGGATAGAGCGGGGGTCTGGTGGGTTTCCGACGTGCCAAGCGCCGGTGCCGCAGGAGTCGATGTGGAACTTGTGCGCGAGATTGTTCTGGTTGACGAGGTGTTGGAAGATGCCGTGGGCGAGGGGGGAGCGGCAGATGTTTCCGAGACAGACGAAGAGGACGGTGTGTTGGTCGGGCATGAACGAGTTTACGCGTGGACTGGATGCGGGGAGTTTGCTGAGGATTTCATGCGCTCAACGATCGCGTCCATCTCGTCGAGGAGTTGTCCGGCGGAGCCTTGGGCTCTTGAGAATCCGGCTTTTCCGGAGTGGCGGAGGTTGAGCTTCGGGATGTCGGCACGCTCGAGGTAACGGTCGAGGAGCTGGGTTGATCCTGAGATCTCGTCGGTGGGGTGGATGTACGCATCAAGGAGCGGGAGGAGATGCGGGAGGGGTTCTGAGGTGGTCATGAGTCGGAAGGGTTCGTCGAGTCCTCGGTGGTGGCGGAGGGCTTGGTTGAGATTCTTAGCGGTGTTGGGAACGATCCCGAGGGTTTGGTATCCGGATACGGCGAGGAGACCAAGGAGGAACGCGAACTCGCGGGCGTCGACATGCGATGGGTTGTCAGCGACAGCAGCTATAACAATGGTTTTGTCGTCGATATTGATCGCAGTGCGTTTGGAGATGCGTTCTGTCGGTGTAGGTGTCCTGGGATCAAGAAGCGGAGTGAGCAGGTGATCGGTTTGGCAAGTGTGTCGGTACTCATTCCAGAGATCGAAATCGTCCGACTCGAAGACACGGATGGAGTCGATATTTTGAGGAGGCTTTTGAAGAGTTGATGGTTTGGTAGAAATGAGTTCAATAGGAATTTCGAGATGAGCTGCGGTAGCGGAGGCTTGCGAGATGAGTTCGTCGGACCAGCAGAGAATTCTTGAAGGTATCAAGTGATCGTTCTTGAGATGACTAACGATTTGGCGTTTGAGTATGTTCTTGCTGGCGAGTAGGGGCGCGATGTGATGCTCAATCGGGAGTCCAAGCAGCGCTGCGGTTGATTTGGTTGATGCGTCTCCTACCAGAATCACCTTGCTGATCGGAGGGGGTGGGGTGAGTCCGTGTTCGATCGCAAGTGCGAGCAGCAGAGAGGGGATCGTGCGTCCGAAGTGATTGGGAGCGCCCACGTGGATGGACGGAGGGGCGACGAGATGAACCACGCCTGTGTTGGTTGGGTTTGAGGAGATCATTGCTCAGGTATTGTACTCAATAAAGCTTTAACGGCGGTTGAGCACGGTTTCGGTGATCTCGTGGCGGTAGAAGAGTTGTGAGAGACCAAGTCCTGCTCGCACGGCGAGTTGCTGTTCGATCCCCAGTTGGTCGGCGCTGGTTTGTGGGGTTTGGCCTGGGAGTTGTGGGATTTGGATCTCGACAGGGTGACCGAACTCGGATTCGGGCCACACTCGGCGTCCTTTGGATACATCGATGAGTTTGACTCTGAGTGACGCACGCGGGATGTATGAACCCGATTCTGGGGAGAGGGAAAAGTCTGTGACCACGGCGTAGATGACGAAGTCAGCACCTACGGATTCTCCGAGCTCCGAGATGCTCATGCGCTGCGAGTGGGAATCCTTGGTCGCAGCTGCGATGATCCCTCTGGGCTCGAGCATATCTGTGAGTACGCGTTTCTCTAGGAGTTGATCCGTCGCGGTATCAGCCATGGCGTAGCGGAGTCGGCGTTGAGCGATTTTGCTTGATGGGTCATCAACGAATACCACGGTTGTTGCGTGTTCTTCGAGTGTGTATTGAGGGTTGATTTTCTCAGGGCCGTGGATCGCGTATGCGACTGGAGCGACGAGATTGCATCCTGGGATGGATGCGACAGCGGCCAACGCGGCGAGGAGTACGAGTGGTTTGTGGATGTGGTTGATCATGATCGTGTCTTCAGTTCGCTATCAGTAAGCAATGATGTTTGGTTCCTCGTGCTCGTAGAACAACCACGCGGCTCTGTTGATAAAGCGATTTGAGAGCTCCGCGGTCACAGCAGCTTCGGGGATATCACTCCGCATGAAACCAGTTGAGTCTGGGAAGGAGATGCTGAGTGCTTTTTCGAAGATCGGATCGTTCGGAAGGGCGCTGTCGGATTCGTAGACGGAGACGACACCTGCGACGGCGCCATCCCAGACATATTGGTTTCCTGGCTCGTGTAA
The DNA here is from genome assembly GCA_009827215.1 of Phycisphaeraceae bacterium. GTDB lineage: Bacteria > Planctomycetota > Phycisphaerae > Phycisphaerales > UBA1924 > UBA1924. The sequence goes on along the minus strand of WUAJ01000211.1, from coordinate 1,936 downwards.
TCGATAATCGACAATCTCGATCACCACAAGTCGTTCAACGCCGAGGAGATTGGCGATGTCTTCGCGAGTCATCGCGGGCCATTGCGGGGTGTTGTAGAGGACCGTGAGTAGATCAGAGGAGGGGATCGCGTAGGACGGATTCGCGTTCTGGATGAGACGGTCGTTGACGCGTTGTGTGATTCGGGCGGTGATACCAGGGTGCTCGGCTTCGATTGCTCGCGATGCGGAGCAGACGACAGCAAAGGAGTGTCCGGCGATGCGTTCGTACTCGGCGGGGTAGGTGGTTGATCCAGTCCTGTGGTGGGACTCGGCCATGCCTCCGATCATCGCGGGGATGATGCAGCCGGGGATAGAGATCAGCGCGAGCAGCGCGGATGCGGTGAGTGATAAACGGATGGGGAGTGATAAACGGATGGGGAGTGATCGGTTCATGGTGTGTGTCCGGTATCAGGTCCAGGTGGCGATTTTATAGATCCATGCACCTGCGGTGAGGACCAGCATCGCGACGACCAGCTTGGGTCGTAGTGCGGTTTGTACGACCGATCCTATACGCGAGGCGTAGACCGCCTGATGCGTTGATGCCCAGAAGATCATGGTTGTGAGGAGTGCGAGCAGGGCTCCCATGGGTTGTGTGAGGGTCGCGGTGATCCAGGATCCCTCTCCGGCGTGGGAGAACGCGGTGGTCATGCCGCAGGTGGGGCAGGGCTTGTCGAACGAGATAACCCAGGTGCATTGGGGCATGCCGAGCTGGGTGTGGGTGGCATGGCCCTGTGGGTTGGGGTTGAGCCAAGCAGCTGTGGAGAGCACAAATAGAGAGAATGCGGCGATCACTCCGGCAGCGATTCGTTCTCCGGTGGTGGCGCGGAGTGGGGTGGTTCGTTCTTTGGGTTGGATCGCGGCTGTATCCACTAGTCGAACTTGAAGACGCCTTTGCGGTAGCCGTAAATGTACGCGACGACGGTGGTGAGCATGAAGAAGAAGATGCGGAGGAGCCAGATGGTGGATGCGTCGGAGCGTGGGTCGAGGGAGGTGAAGGTCTGCGCCCAGGGGTAGAGGAAGATGACTTCGATATCGAAGACGAGGAAGACCATTGCGATGAGGTAGAAGCGGATATTGAAGCGTTTCCGGGCGGTGTTGATCGGGGTCATCCCTGATTCGTAGGTGACACCCTTGCGGGCACCTTCGCGGCGTGGGCCGAGGATTGTGGAGCCAACAAGGTTCATGACGGCAAATCCTGCCGCGGCGAGGAGCATGAAGAAGATGGGGAGATAGGCGTTGATCGCGTTGCTTGCGAGGGTGATGGACTGCATCGTCAGACTCCGGATCGGTCGGTGTGTTCGGCATCCTTGCCGATTGGTTGGATGATAGCCGGGATTGTGGGGGTTGTGGAGCTGGAATGGGGTTGATGGTGGCTGCCAGGTTGGCAGGGGGGGGCGGGCTTGTCACTGGATGGCGGGGAGGATTTGGAGAAATGGGGAGTGTTTTCTGGGGTTAGGGATCGCTGGGTTGGCATGGGGATTGCCATTGGTATGGGTGCATTGCTGCGCTTGCAGTTGCTTAAACGAATGAACGAAGCCGTGGGATAGCGGCTGATCGGGTCGAGATGACCTACTAGATATGGAGAATCCGCGATGGGAAGCAAAGAACTGACCTTTGATATCGAGGCACGGCAGGCACTTTTGGCGGGGGTTGAGAAGCTCGCCGCGGCGGTGAAGGTGACGCTTGGGCCTCGCGGTCGCAATGCGGTGATCGACAAGTCGTGGGGTGGTCCGACGGTGACCAAGGACGGCGTTTCGGTCGCGGAAGAGGTTGAGCTGGTCAACAAAGCGGAGAACATGGGCGCGAAGCTCGTGAAGGAAGCGTCCTCGAAGACTTCTGACGATGCGGGTGACGGCACCACGACAGCGACTGTGCTCGCTGAGGCGCTGTTTAAGGG
>WUAJ01000022.1 GCA_009827215.1 Phycisphaeraceae bacterium | reverse complement strand
GACTGGACGGATGTATCCGGCACGCGTCATGAAGATGTGTGATGGCATCTGCGCATCAGATGGCGCTTCACGCGTGGTTGGAATCATGGTCTGTGACCAGCGATGGACGACTGCTTTGGATCGGTTCATGGACATAGTCCAAGAGTGTATTCAATAGCACCCAGCATGACTTGATGAGATCGGAATATGGAATCGAAATCACTCAGTGATTGACGGCTTGAGATCCATTCACTGGACGATGTTCGAGCATCGATGCGGTCGTCGGCTCCTGATTCCAGCAGTTGAAATGGACCTGGGCATCTGGGAGAGTGGTGTCGGACCACCAGCACGCGTTGATCGGGACATTGAGGTCCGCCGCAAGATCGGAGAGCTCATGATTGGTCAGATCCACGATTGGGGTTTCGATGATCACCTCAACCCCGCCGTGCTCTTGAGCATCGAGTGTCGCAAGGCGAGCGGCGAGTAGAGCACGATCGATCGCAGTCGCGATGGTATCAAGATTCGCAACCTCGTCGGATTCATCACTGGGTTCTGCGGCACGGATTGGCCAAATCACCCGTTTGAGTCCCAATTCAATCGCGAGCGTCGCTGCATCGAGGAGCATCCGAGTCTGGTGAGTTCCCAATGATGCTGGATTGGAACGAGGACCGGCTTCTTCTGGATATCCTGCTCGATCGCGGATGAGCTGGAGTGATAGCAGATCCGCTTGCATCTCGATCGCTCGATCGATTGCTGGGATACGGATATCCATGTCATCCTGTGAGGTCCACCACGCGGGGTACAGGCGCGTCGCATCCTTATTGGGTTGCTCGGCGGCCATCGCGGAGAGGATGAGCGAACCAAGTCCGGCGTCGGTGATCAGTAAACACGGCTCGTTGGGGAATCGTGGGATTTGCATACTACAAATCTATCGGATTTTGACCGCTCAGGGGGTCAATCTGGTGCAATTCTGAACCCGCGTTCCTTACGCAATCACATGATTGGGGGTCGGCTCGCGATATTCATCCAAATCCACGGTACGGAAATACTCAATCGTGCGTGCAAGCCCCTCCTCAAACTGGATCTTCGGGGTCCAGTCGAGCAGCTTCTTCGCGCGCGTCGTGTCCGGCTTGCGCTGCATGGGATCGTCCTCTGGGAGCTCTCGATACACGATGCTGGATTTGGATCCGGTCATCTCGATGGTCATCTCGGCGAGTTGCTTGATCGTGAACTCGCCCTCGTTCCCGAGGTTGACCGGCATATGGATGTCATCGGCTGTTGTGTTCATCAGACGCATCAATCCCTCGACCAGATCATCGCGGTAGCAGAAGGAGCGTGTCTGGGAGCCGTCTCCGAAGATGGTAATGTCCTGATCCATGAGTGCTTGGAGGATGAAGTTTGAGATCACGCGTCCGTCGAATGGGTGCATGCGCGGGCCGTAGGTGTTGAAGATGCGTGCGATGCGGATGTCGAGTCCGTGTCGGCGGTGGTAGTCCATGAACAGCGTCTCGGCGGCTCGCTTCCCTTCGTCGTAGCACGCGCGTGGTCCGAGGGTGTTGACATTCCCGCGATAGGATTCGGGTTGAGGGTGGACGATGGGGTCGCCGTAGATCTCGGAGGTGGATGCTTGGAGGATTTTGGCGTTGCAGCGCTTTGCCATGCCGCAGGTGATGATCGCGCCCATGACCGAGGTCTTCATGGTTTTGATTGGGTTGTACTGGTAGTGACCTGGCGCTGCGGGGCACGCGAGGTTATAGATCTCATCAACTTCCAGCCAGATCGGATGGGTGATGTCGTGACGGATGAGCTCAAAGTTGTTGTGGTCGAGCAGATGGAGCACATTGGATTTCTGGGAGGTGAAGAAGTTGTCCAAGCAGATGACATCATGACCTTGTGCGATGAGTTTTTCGCACAAGTAGGATCCCAAGAATCCAGCACCGCCTGTGACAAGCACGCGTTTCATTGGCATGGATCGGGTTCTCCGTGGCTTGACTTCCTGAATGGTCGTATCGGTCATTGAGTCACCGTGCTGTGTTGATTCTGATGGTTTTCTGCGAGTTCTGCGGCGTACTTACGGATTGCTTGAGCCGTATCAAGGGTTGGGGTCCAGTGGAGACCTTCCTTGGTCTCACTCATATCCGCACAGGTGTAATGCTGGTACGACGAGACCATCTCTTCAGGCATCGGGATGTACTCGGGATCCATCGAGCGTCCTAGTGCTTGGTTGATCGCTGAGACGATGTCGTTGAAGGTTGTTGTGGTTCCGGTCCCGAGGTTGTAGATCCCAGGATTTGCTGATGGATTCGCAGCCGCGAGTGTGCAGGAGACCACATCATCGACATGGATCTGATCGCGTTGGTGCTGCCCGTGCTCGAAGATTCTTGGATTCTGTCCCGCGAGCATCTGGTTGGTCAGGTGGTAGATCATCGAGGCCATCTTGCCTTTGCGTGATTCTCCTGGTCCGAAGACATTGAAGTATCGGAGTCCGACCACATGAGGTTTTTTGCCGGATTCGATCATGGATTGCTCGAACGCTCGATTGGCTTCGACATCCATGAGCCACTTGGAGAAGCCATACACATTCGATGGATTTCCGGCGGCGCTGGTGGGGAACGGGATTTCTTGTTGTGCTTGTGGTGGTGTGCCGTAGGTTGCGCCGGAGGATGCGTACACGAGCGGGATTTCCGATTCGATACACGCGTCGAGGATGTCGATGAACGGCTCAGTATTCACAGCGACCATCTTCTTCTCGTCAAACTCGAGCGTGTTGGTGATCGCCGCGAGGTGGTATACGGCTTTTGGTGCGAGTCCCATGATCGCGGGTTGCCAGTTCAGATCCGTGATTGAGTCCGGCATGATCGTGCCGCGAAATGGTCCGGCGTTGTGTCTCTCGCACGCTTCGACGATGTTCGCGTACGATCCGGTCGAGAAATCATCGACCACATAGAGGCGTGCGTCGGGTTCGTCACGCTGGAGACGAGCGACGAGGTTGGAGCCGATGAACCCCGCTCCGCCGGTGATGATGTAGACTGGATTCGTCGTGGACATGCGGAGATTCTAGGTGCTTGATGGCTCAGAATCGCGGAAGCTCACGCCCGACTCTGTAGCGGTTATGGGTCCAGCGGAGGGAGTTTGAGTGTCTGTCCGACTCGGATCGCGTCTTTGGAGCGGAGCGTGTCTCGATTGGATTCGTAGATGAAGTCTGCGTAGCGGGCTGAGCCGTAATAGCGTTGAGCGATGAGTGAGAGCGAGTCACCCGACTGCACGATGTAATCCACCACTGGTTGTTCTTGAGTAGCAGAATCTGATTCCTCGTTCGTGTCGCTGCCGTTGTCGACGATTCCTTGAATGTTCTTGGGGTCGACAGGGATCCGAAGTGTCATCCCCTCGCGGAGCTTGAGCGGATCGACGCGTGGATTGGCACGGGCGATCACGCTCCACATGGAGGTGCTTCCGTAGTAACGCTGCGCTATGTCCTGCATGATCTCACCACGGACCACAGTGTGGGTGCGGAACTCAGGTGGGATGAGTCTCGGAGCTGGATCCTTGTCGATAGGTTCAGCATTCTCGTTTGGAGGCGGCGTCAGGATCAGCAGTTGCTGGCTGCTCTGCTCTTCAGCATCAGATTCGGACTCTTCCGGATCAGACGGAATAGGCTCATCATTCACCTCAGAAGGCGAGACCGAGATGCGCGGCTTGGTCGATGGGCCTGGTTCCCACGCCCAATACACTCCGATCCAGATCAGCACAAGCACGCATAGTCCGGTGTAAATCTTTGATGAACGATCTTCCATGAGGGAACCCTTCATCGAGAGTGTACCACGAATGCTATCGAGCTGTGCTCAATCTTGGATTATCCCTCTGGAACTTCGAGCTCTTCTGCCGTCGATTTAGACACATCCTTCTTTCGTGACCAGACAAGGGGAGCCGCGACCGCGATCGATGAATAGGTCCCGACGAGAACACCCGCGAGCAGTGCAAAGGAGAACGCACGCACTCCTTGGCCGCCGTAGACATAGAGGATCAGGACTGCGAGCAATGTCGTTCCCGATGTGATCACGGTACGCGAGATGGTCTCGGTGATGGACTGGTTGATGACCGCCTTGGATGCATACGACAGTTTGCCACGGTTTTCACGGATTCGGTCCATGATAACGATCGAGTCGTTCAGCGAGTAGCCGATGATGGTCAGCATCGCCGCGACGAGGTTCAGATCGATCTTGAACGGCTCGATGAGCAGCATCTTCGCGAGATCTGTAAACATGTGATGGTCATAGATGATCTCAGTCAGTGCGATCAATCCGATCGCAGTCAGGACATCGTGCGTCAGCGCCGCGATCGCTGCAGCCGAGTAACGGACCGATCCGAAGCGGACCCAGATGTAGATCAGGATCAGCAGGAGCGAGAGCAAGACAGCCGCAAACGCGGTCGCGCGGAAGTCTTCCGCGATCGCCGGCGAGAAGTTCTGGACACTGAGTTGGTCCGAAGAAGTCGTCAAGGCGGCACGGATCAAATCCCACTCACGAGATGCGATCTCAGATGACCATGCATCAGCATTGTCGAAGTAGGTCAATCCCTCGTCGATGCTCAAGAGCGCAAACGAACGAACAGCGGATTCGTCACCTTCAAGCACGATGATTTCAAACTGGCGACCTAGGCAATCGGAGAAGTCTGTCTTGCGTCGTGTGATGTCCAGACGCGACTCGATGCTCTCCAGTGTCGGGAGCGGGTCGATGTCTTCAACGAGGATCGCTACGCCACCGATGTAATCGGAGATGCTGTTGCGATACTCTGGACGCGCGATATTCTCACCCAATCGTGCGGAGAGGATCGGGTAAACCGATGCTCCTGCGAAGTTATCGCTCTGAGCAAATCGGAAGTTGAGCGCCGGAGGTGCATCAAGCATGTCCTGGAACTCAGCGCTGATTGCATTACCTACGGCTTCGCGATCCGTTGCGAAGGTCTTGATAATGAATTTGTCAGAAGTGATCCCATCAGACTGCGGATTGACTGGGATAATTTCTGCGGAACGCAACGCACGGATCGCTGACTCTTCGGCGACTTCTTCCCCAAGCTCGCGGACACGATCCTCGATCTCGGCACGCGTCGATGTCAAACGAGGCGAGGACGAGTCATTGGGGTCCGAGTATTTCAGACTCATGGTGACCTGTGTACCACCACGGAACTCGGTATCGAGCATCTTCTCGCCTTGGAAGATGATCATGCCGATTCCGAGACTGACATATCCCAATGAGATGACCATGAAGATCCAGCGAAGACCAATCCAGTTGATCTTCGGATAGAGGATTTTCTCGATCGGCTTGAGCACCATTGGCAGCATTGCCATCTTCTTGATGCGGATCTTGTCTACCAAGAGGCTCATGATCAGATGGTTGAAGAACAACGCACTGATCATGGTACAGATCACACCGATACCCAGCGTGATCGCGAACCCTTTGATTTCTTGCGTGCCGACATTGGCAAGCACGAAACAGACGATGAGGTTGGTCACATTGCCGTCGACAATCGACGAGAGTGCCTTCTGGTATCCCAGACGCACCGCTTGACGGAGATCGAGTCCTTTGTAAATCTCTTCACGCACGCGCTCGTAGATCAGGACATTTGCGTCCACCGCCATACCGAAGGTCAGGATGATTCCTGCGATACCTGGGAGTGTGAGTGATGCTCGAGAGAGTGCGAGGGCACCCAAAATCAGGAGGCCGTTGACAGCGAGACAGATCACCGCGACGAAGCCATATCCCAGGTAGTAGAGGAACATGAACGCGGAGACGACGATCAGAGCGATGATTCCCGCTTGAACACCAGCGTCGAGGTTGTCTTGCCCAAGATCCGGTGCGATCGTGTTCTCCGAGATCGGCTCAGCTGAGATCTTCGCTTGCAGCGATCCCGCGGTCAGCACTCGGACGACATAGTCGATCTCTTCTGGAGAGAAGTCACCCTCGATGATGCCTGAGCTTGTGATTCGTGAGTTGAGGCGTGGCGCGGTGTACACCTGGTCGTCGAGGAGGACCGCCATGTTGGCGCCGGTGTTGGGACCAGTGAGCTCGCCAAGGCGATTCGCACCTGCGGGGTCCATAGAAAACCCGATTGCGGGACGACCAAGCTGGTCGACAGATCGACGCGAGTTGTCAACTTTCCAGCGTCCATCTTCCTGGGTCATCCGCAAGCCACGCGTGTCCCAGCAGAGCATGTAGTACTCGCCTTCGTATTCCTCGACGACATAGCGGTAACGCGAAGCGAAGTACCCCGATGGGTTTTCGATCATCGCGTCATAGCCGTCGACGGAATCGAACCAACTTTCGAGTTTGTTGAGCTTGAACCAGCGTGCATCACGAGCGCCCGCTTGGGTTGGGCCGCCTGTACGGAGCTTCTCGCGGAGTGATGTTTCTTCAGGATGCGTGTAGTTCGATGTCCCAGCTCCTGCTGGATCCACGGTGATGCGGAAACTCAGCACACCCGCGGCTTGGACCAATCGCTTGAGGTCCGCGGTGTCGTCGAGTGAGTTGCGATTCTCAGAGTAGAAGTCGTACGCCTTGATGACTTCGTCGAGTTGTGCGTTGAGGTCTGGGTATCGCTCGCGGATCCGGTTGAGTGCACGCTCACGCTCTGAAGGAAGCGTGACCACAGTATCCGCGGCTTCATCGCGGATGGTCTTGCGCTCAGTCGACTGCTCAAGCGCTCGACGCACATCTTCAGGGGAGATCGCGCTATCAAGCACTGAATCTCTTGCGGCTTCGTAAGCAAGCTCTGCTTCCGCCGCGCTGTTGATCACATTATCCAAGATCTCGTCAGGTGTATCCGCATTGATCGATAGGGTCTCAAGCTGCTGCCGGAATCGCTCAGCGTCATCGAACGCTTGAGCCGCTTCAATCAGCAGCTCCATGATCTTGGGGCTGTTGGCGCCCATCCGCTCGATCTGTGCCGTGCGTTCTTCAGGATCGAGCGTCATCACACGCTCAAACTCGTCGGCGTCAATCGATGTCACGCCGAGCTTCGCGAGTTCATCCTCGAATCCTTTGCGGAGCTCTTTGACATACTCACTTGGGAGCGGCATCGTGATCTCGATGCGGTCCTGTCCCTGAGAGACAATCTGAATCTCGTAGAGTCCGTTGGGGTCGATACGCTTTTTGAGGACTTCGATGACCTTGGGGATCACTTGCGAAGCAGTCTCGGTGCGATCGATCTGCACGGAGTAGACCAGCGATGCGCCGCCTCGGAGGTCTTTACCGAGTCCGATGGTCTTTGACGGCGGGTTTGCGGCCCAGAATGCCATGACCAGCATGAGGATGGCGATGATTGAGTTTCGAGTAAAGTGACGCATGCAATGCCTCTTGATATCCGGCTGATCCGGTGGATGTCTGACTTGGCGTGTTAAGCCTTGGAATCGGCGAGTTCAGCCGTCTCTTCTTCGCTGCTTGGCGTGGACTTGGATTTGATCACGGTGGTGATCGAAGAACGCGCGACACGGATTCTTGTGTTTGAGGCGCGATCAGTTTCAAGGAGCACCTCATCGTTCTTGAGTTCGATGATGGTGCCGATGATCCCACCAGCCGCCCTGACCTTGTCTTTCTTTCCAAGACTTGCGAGCAAACTCTGATGCTTCTTGCGTTCTTTGCGACCTGACAGAGAGGTCATAATCAGGATCCCGGCCATCATGACGAGCATGATTGGGAGCAGGGATCCCATGCCGCTGCTTGGTTGAACAGTCCCCGCTCCGTCCCCTGGAGTGCCGAGTGGGGTCTGTCCGGATGATGATCCGGAAGGAGCGCCGAGGACACCTCCTGATGAGCCGGAGTCCTGAGCGAGCATGATGTGGGTGCTCCACACGAGTGTGGGTGTGCTGATGTCCATGCAGCGATACCTTTCATGTCCCTGACGGGTGTATCCCGCAGGGCAGGGATGGTAGGACCCTTGATCGGGCTGGATGGGGCAAATCTCGTCAGGAATCAGGTTTAGACTGACTCGACCAGTTCTTTCAGGTGAGGTCTGACGCTGAGCAACTCGTCCCAACTCCCGGCATTGATCGCTTGGCGGAGATCACGAGTGAGTCGTTGGAAAAAACGGAGATTGTGGAGTGTGACGAGGATTGGACCAAGCATCTCTCCTGTCATGAACAGATGCCGAATGTAGGATCTTGTGAATGGCTGGCTATCCGGTGTAGACCAGCCATGCCTGCCTGGATCACATGCGTGACAATCGCATCCAGGCTCGATTGGGAGTGGATCGCGTGCAAATGTTGCATTTCTGACTCGGAGTTGGCCATTGCGTCCGGGCTCACAGGTGAACGCGTTCGCATTTCGGCCGTTGCGTGTTGGGAGGACACAATCAAACATGTCCACACCTGCCATGACTGCGGCGACAATATCCCGCTCGTAACCAACCCCCATGAGGTACCTGGGTTTGTTGCTTGGCATCTGAGGCGCCGTGTGGCGCACGATTCGAGCAATATCTTCAGTGGACTCCCCCACCGCGACGCCTCCGATAGCGTATCCAGGGAGATCGATGTTACATATGCGTTCTAACGACCAGTCTCGCTGTTCGAGATCAGTCCCGCCTTGGATGATCCCGAAAAGAGATTGTTCGTCAGGTCGCGCGTGCGATTCTTTACAGCGTTCTAGCCAACGCACTGTGCGTTCATTCGCGAGGATCAGACGCTCCATGTGATTGTATGATTTTTTCTTCCCGCTATCTCTGCGAGTCGCGTGACGCAGACGCGTTTGATTCACAACTCCAGCATTCGGATCAATTGATGGTGGACAGTCATCAAACGCCATCATGATGTCAGGACCGAGCTCGTTCTGCACGCGCATTGCGATTTCTGGGTTCATGCGAACCATGGAGCCGTCGAGAATTGACTTGAAGGACACGCCGTCCTCGTCGATCGCGTTGATGTCTGCCATCGAGTATGCCTGGTAACCGCCTGAGTCGGTGAGGATCGGACCATCCCAGTTCATAAACTTGTGGACCCCGCCCATGTCTTGGATCAGCTTGGATCCAGGACGCAGCATGAGGTGGTAGGTGTTGTTGAGCAGGATCTGAGATCCCGTTTCTTTCACCTGCTGAGGGAGGATCCCCTTGATCGTCGCGCGTGTTCCCACAGGCATGAACGCAGGTGTTTCATACGAGCCGTGGAGCGTTTCGACCGTTCCCGAACGAGCATTGCCGAGTGAAGCATGGACTGTGAACTTGAGGGGTGAAGACATCGAGCAAGCGTAGGACAGGCTTATCCGGCGTTCCGCTGATTCTTGCTTGCTTCATTCAAGGTCTTTTTCTCTTTCTCACTGAGCGATCCGATCCCTGAGCGCGCGACTTTATCGAGAATCCGATCAACCTCTGATGTGCTTGGTGCACCCTTCGCCGGCTTTGAACGGCTCTTGCTACTTCCTGATTTCGCTCGTGAATCGTTGAACACATCAAAGAAGTCCATGAGGTGATGAGAGTTGCGGATGAAGTAGTAACCCGCGATCGCACCTCCGACATGCGCGGCTTCCCCGCCTGCATTTGATGATCCAACGAGGAGCTGGAACAATGCAAGACCCACATAGCCGTATGCGAAAACTTTGAGCTTCATCGGGATTGGCGGGAAGAGGAGCTGCACAGTGGTGTTCGGGCTGATGTGTGCACACGCAACGATGACGGCAAAGACCCCCGCGGATGCGCCAATGAGTGGTGTGTCAAAGCTGTTGCTCAGCAGTCCAGGCACGCTGGCGCCGGTGACATTCCCGAGCACTGTGAGGATTGAGAATAACAAGCCCCCTGCGAGACCACAGACGAGATAGAAGGCGAGGTACTTCTTCCCGCCGAGGTACTGCTCAACCATCGGACCGAAGATCCATAGGCCGAACATATTCATCCCGACATGCCAGATACTTGAGGGATCATGAAGGAACTGAAAGGTGATGAGTCTCCAGACTTCTAGCCGCTGGAATCCATCGACGATGGTCAACGATCCAGCGCGATAGAGGCCTGGAAAGAGGACAGTGACCGCGAGAATGTGGATCGTGATGTTGATCACTATGAGCCAAGTATTGACTGACCAACCTGGAGAGCGAACGAGCATACCTTGGCCGCTTCTCGGCGGTCCCCCAATGCCGGTTCCTGAGCGGTTGTAATCTCGATCGTGGATGCCCATATGAGTATGCCTCTTCTGGAGGGTACGCGTTTCTTGGGATGATTGGGAGAATCAGCCGTTTCCTTCCGAATTTCGGCTCGATTCGGTCGCTTTCTTGAGTGTTCGGCGTTCACTGCGACTGAGCGACCCAATCCCTGACGAGGAGATCTTTTCAAGGATCCGATCCAGTTCCGCTTGATCTTGGGTACCAGATTGCGAGTTTGGCGGATCAGCCTCGCGTGTGCTGGAGCTTGAATATCCGGGAATCATGTCCGCGTAACTCAGGAACTGCATTCTTCTACGCTCGAGGGTGCAAACGATGCCGCATGCGATTGCGATCGCAAGGAGCATTGTTGCGTCTTGGAAGAGGATCCCGATCAATCCAACTGCGGTCGCGACCCAGAGTCCGATGAATGCGGTTTGGTGACGAGCGGCAAGATCCCCTTTCGATTTGGTCATGAGCAATCGGAGCACAGTGGCGCCGTCAAGCGGATGCATCGGGATCAGGTTCACAATCAGCAAGATCAGATTGACCACATAAAAAGACCAGATCAGGATCAGCCACCAAGGTGTGGTCTGATCAGAACTCAGCATCAACGCATGAATCGATGACGATGGGACGAGGGGATGGAATACGATCGCATCCCATCCGCCGGTGAGTAGCACAAGCGGGATTAAGAACAGCGGGATCAGTGTGATATGGAGCGCGATCCCTGCGAGCGCCGTTCTCATCTCGGCTTTGGGATTGTCATCCTCGAACTGTGCATGCTCAAGCCCCCCCAACGGCCAGAGCATTCGGAGCTCGGACTGACCGCCTCCACGACGAGCAACAAACACATGAGCGAGTTCATGCGCGAAGACCAAGACCACCATCGCGATAAGCATCGGGACCATGAACACTGCGCCGACCTTGTGTCCCGGCAGGGTAAAGATCAGTTGAGTGAGCAGGAAGACCACCAATAAGATGTGGATCTTGTATTTGGTCCCGGAGATGCTGAACAGTGTGAATCCCCATGCGAGTGGGTTCTCGCCATCGCCGAAAATACGCGCAAGGATTTTCTTGATTCCCGCGAAGCGGTCACCATCGTCGTCGTACGAAGATTTCCATTCTGACTGACCCATACGAGAGGTGGTACCGATGGACGAGCCATCGGTTCCTGATCATCAGTGGTTCCAGGTTGAAGAGCCGTAGACCGCGGAGTCTCCGAGTTCCTCAGCGATGCGGAGGAGTTGGTTGTACTTCGCATTGCGATCGGATCGACACGGCGCGCCGGTCTTGATCTGACCACAGTTGGTCGCGACAGCGAGGTCGGCGATGGTCGAGTCTTCCGTCTCCCCAGAGCGGTGGCTCATCACGCAGTTGAACTTGTTGCTCATCGCGTAGTTCACCGCGTCGAAGGTTTCTGACAGCGAACCGATCTGGTTGACCTTGACAAGCACCGCGTTCGCGGATTTCTCTGCAACACCACGCTCGACGAACTTCTTGTTGGTCACGAACAGGTCATCACCCACAAGTTGAACCTTGTCTCCGAGCTTCGCGGTGAGGTTTGCCCAGCCTTCCCAGTCGTTCTCAGCGAGTCCGTCTTCGATGGAGCGAATAGGGTACTTGTTGCACCAGTCGGCCCAGATGGAGATCAGGTCGTCGGAAGAGATGATCTCTTGCGAAGAGCTGAAGAACTTGTAGCCCTTCTTGCCGTCCTTCTCGGCTTCGTTCCACAGCTCGGAGGTCGCGGGATCGAGAGCAACAAAGATCTGCTCCCCCCACTTATATCCGGCTTTGTCCACGGCTTCCTCGATGACCTTGAGTGCATCCTCATTATCTTTCAGATCCGGCGCGAATCCCCCTTCGTCACCCACTGCGGTGGACATCCCGCGAGCCGAGAGTACCGACTTGAGGTGGTGGTAGATCTCGACTCCCGCGCGGAACGCGTGATTGAAATCGTCGAATCCCCAAGGCTGGATCATGAACTCTTGGAAGTCCACTGTGTTGTCGGCGTGCTTGCCGCCGTTGAGGATGTTCATCATCGGGACGGGGAGAGTCTTCGCGGCTGAACCACCGAGGTAGCGGTAAAGCGGGAGTCCGGAGGTCTCTGCGGCTGCTTTGGCAACCGCCATGGATACGCCGAGGACTGCGTTGGCACCGAGGTTGGACTTGTTTGGAGTGCCGTCGAGATCGATCATCGCTTGGTCGATCGCTTCCTGATCGCGAGCATCCATGCCTTCGATTTCGCGTGCGATTTGATCGTTTACATTTGCGACGGCTTGCTCGACGCCCTTGCCCATATAGGTGTCTCCACCGTCGCGGAGTTCCACGGCCTCGCTTTCACCGGTAGAAGCGCCAGATGGGACCGCGGCTCGTCCCACAGCACCTGATGCGAGGACGACATCGACCTCGACGGTCGGGTTGCCTCTGGAATCAAGGATCTGACGGGCGTGGACAAGATCGATATCGAAAGCCATGTTTGAGGTCTCCGGTTGATGGTGAAATCGACAAAAGCATTGTGATTTCATCGAGGATAGGTCGATCGGGGTGATTGGTCATCTGAATTCTGCTATCGTGCGCATGAATCCTGTGTCACTTGAGTGGTTTGGTAGAGGACCCATCCATGGGCATCACATCAGAGCAGTTCGATGAGAGACTCGACAAGATCCGGAGCCGACTTGCTCAGCAAGGTGCGTTGGTCTGCGAGATCGCGGAGCAAGCGTTCCAGACGATCTTCAGCATGGATTCTGAGTCTGCATTACGAATTATGACTCGTGATGATGAGGTTGACCAAGCTGACCTCGAAATCGAACGAGACGCGGTCGATCTACTCCAGCGAGCATCCGAAGACGGCTGCCCTCTGACTCCACAGCAGATCCGTGCCTTGCTTTCTGCCGTGAAGGTGAACAACGAGCTCGAACGCATCGCTGACGCGGCCGCGGATGTCGCGAACCGAGTTGTCTCGCTGGGAGATCGGACTTCGACATTCCCTCGGACCACTATGGTCATGACCAACTCTGTTGTTGGGATATTGCGTGACTCTGTCAAGTGCTTTGCCGAGAGTGATTCGGCGAGAGCAAAGATCGTTCTGAACTCCGAAGGTACAGTCCTTGAGTTTTATGATGTGATCGTTAAAAAGAGCGAACAGCGGATCGCGGATGGACGACTCGGCGTCGACCACGCGTTTGATCTGCATTCAATTATCCATCAAGCTGTGGTGATGGCGGATCACTGCACGAACATTGCCGAACAAGTGATCTATCAGGTCACAGGAGCGATTGTCAGGCACACTGATGCCGGCTGGATTGAGTGCGGCAAAGAGAATCAGATCGACTGATCAACTCGTTATTGGGGCTGGTTTGGGCGCTTTATAGAACGGCAACGACACGATTGTGCCTTCGAGTTGGGTGCGGCCTGCGTCAATGGCAACTTTCGATCCAGGTTCGGAGACCGACGAGTCAACATACGCCATCGCGATGGATTTGTTGAGTGTTGGGGACATGCATCCCGAAGTCACACGGCCAACCGACTCATCACCAGACAGCACCCCCATGCCTTGGCGTGCTGTGCGTTTGGAATCAATCTCGATCCCGACGAGTGAAGGACCCGGACCACCATTGGCTTGCTGCTCAAGCAGTGCTTCCTGTCCGATGAATGTTTCGCCGTCTGCTTCGACCGACTTGTCAAGGTTCATCGCGAACGGCATCCCTACTGCAAGCGCGGAGGTCTCTTCATCCAACTCGTGTCCATAGAGCGGGAGTCCGGCTTCCAGACGCAGCGTGTCGCGTGCGGCAAGTCCGCAGGGTTTGAGGTCGAGGTTCGACTCAATGCTCACGGCTTCTTTCTGGAGCAGATTAATTGCCATGGAGACTGCGGATGCAGGGAGGATGACTTCTACGCCGTTCTCTCCGGTGTAACCCGTGCGTGCAACGATGACCTTCATGATCATCAGGTTCTTGACCATGAATCGGAACCGCTTGAGTTCAGCGAGCTCCGAGGAGACCTTGCTGAGCAGGTCCATAACCTTTGGGCCTTGGATCGCGACCATCGCAGTCTTTTCTGTGCGATCCTCGAACTTGACATCGAATCCGCGATCGCTGATGACCTGCTGCATATGAGCGATGATTTTCTCGCGATTGGCGCCGTTGACGACGACGAGAAACTCGTTGTCGTCCATGCGATTGACGATCACATCATCGAGCACCCCACCCGATTCGTTGCACATGAACGAGTATCGGCACTGGCCGTGCTGCATGTCTCCGATGCGTCGAGAGCAGACACGCTCGAACAAACGAGCGGCGTCTTTACCTTTCACGGACAATCGCCCCATGTGCGAGACATCGAAGAGCGATCCGTTAGTCCGGCAGTGCGTGTGCTCGTCGTGGATCGAGGTCTCGTACTTGATGGGCATTTCCCATCCCGCATAATCCACCATCTGAGCGTGGTATTCGAGGTGATACTTGTGGAGTGGGGTCGTTTTGAGAGTAGTCTGGGTCATGCTCAATCGTAGTCATGATTGATTCTCATGGTTCTATGATCTGATGTGGAGAATCGCCCCAATATCCCAACGATCGAGCAGTGGATCTTGCATCTGGAATCACTTATTCGTGAGCCGATGGATCAAGTCCCTCTGGATGCGGACGAGCACACGAAGCGATCGTACATTGACGAGTTCCAGGACGAGTTTGGAAGCCGTCGCGCGACGGACGCTCCTTTGCTGGGTCGTGTACTGGGAGTGCGTGTGTCAACTTCGGATCGCTTGCACGATCTGGACACTCGACTCTGGAACAGTCTCTCGGAAGGCAGTCAAGATTGGAGTGGACTAATTCAAACTGAAGGGGGACTCGTTGAGTCCGATGCGTATGCGATCGAGCATCGAACACTGATCGAGCTCTGCGCTCTACATGCGCTCTGGCATCTGGATTCTCAATCGGGTGGAGAGTTCCGGCCTCGCATCGACCAGCTCATCGATTGGCACACACGAGAGCTGCAACCTGACAATGGGATCAATCGCCCTTGGGGAGTCCATGCGTTCATCGTGCGTTCGATCGAGTCGGTAGAACAATCAACGCAACTCGACGCGATGCTACATGCACAGACGCTGGTCAACAACTGCTGCGTGACTTTCGGAAAGCCCGACATACTCAGTGCGATCATTCTTTATGACAGTGTCCAAGCTTTGAAAGCTCAGCTGTGATCAACTTGTGGTTTGCGCTTGCCCGTTGGGTGTGCGGAGCCAACGCTTCAGGATCGGACAAGCTCGGAGGATCTGTTCCCATTGCTGCTCGTTGTGCTCGAAGCGATGCTTGAGCGACGCCGCGACCAGTCCCATGAACATTGGCTGAGGCGTGAGTGGACGCGAAGTCAGTTCCGGATGGAACTGAGCGCCGATGAAGTATGGATGCGTGATGGGTTCCGACGGTGCTACCGAATCGTCCGCATCGGCTTGCGATGGGAGCTCAAGGATCTGCATAATCGGCTGCTCTGGGTGGCGACCTGAGAAGATCAATCCACCCGCTTCCAGACGCTCGATGTAGGTCGGATCGACCTCGTAGCGGTGACGGAAACGCTCGTGGATCGAGGTCTTGCCGTCGGCGAGGAATGACGCGAGCGAGCCGGGGGTGATCTGGACATCCTGAGCGCCGAGGCGCATGGTCCCGCCGAGCCCTTCGATTTTCTTTTGATCTGGGAGTTCAGAGATCAGCGCCGAGGATGTCATCGGATCAAACTCTGTGGAGTACGCGTCCTTAATCCCGAGCACATTGCGCGCAAACTCGACCACAGCGACCTGGAATCCGAGACAGATCCCAAGGTATGGGATCGCGTTCTCTCGACAGTGTTTGACGCAGGAGATCTTCCCTTCGACTCCTCGGGAACCAAACCCTCCTGGAACAATAACGCCGTCGAGGTCACGGAGACGATCGGCGGCGTTGGCGTCGTTGATTTCGGTGGTGTCCATCCAGACTTGCTCGACATTGGTCCGGAAGTGTGCTTCGCAGTGCTCGAGCGCTTTGTCGATCGATGCGTACGCGTCGCGGAGCTCGGCATATTTGCCGAGGATACCTATCTTGACAGTCTGCATACGCTCAGCGGTCAGTCCCTCAACAAATGTAGACCATCGGACGCGTGCTCGATCCTCTGCTGTCGCATCGACGCGATCATGGAGACTCAGTGTCGAAAGGATCTCGCGGTCGAGCCCCTGAGCGCGGAGCTCGTCTGGGATTTTGTAGATGCTGTCGCGATCGTGCATCGAGAACACGCGTTCCATAGGGACATTTGAGAACATCGCGATCTTCTCGCGGACCTTTTGCTCGACTGGGTTCTCCGCTCGGCACGCGATGAGGTTGGGCTGGATACCCGATTCCATCAGTCGCTTGATCCCGAGCTGCGCCGCTTTGGACTTCTGTTCACCCAATGCCTGGGGCTCGATGACATAGGTCAACGCGACGAAGCAGACCGATCCCGGCCCTTCTTCGAACGCGAGCTCGCGGAGTGCTTCGATATAGAAGCCGTTCTCGTAGTCGCCGACTGTGCCCCCCACTTCAACGAACACGATGTCGGCGGGACCCGACCCATCACCACGGATCGCGAGCTCGCGGAGCTTGCGTTTCACTTCACCAGTGACATGGGGGATCATCTGGACATCGCGACCGAGATAGACACCCTGTCGTTCGCGATCGAGGATTTCGGAATAGATCTGACCAGCTGTGACGAAGTTGCGTTTGGTGAGGTCCTGATCGAGCATACGCTCGTAGGTCCCGAGATCCATGTCGCACTCGGTGCCGTCATCGAGGACGAAGACCTCGCCGTGGCGATATGGGTTCAGCGTCCCCGAATCGATGTTGAGGTAACCCTCAAGCTTGATCGGAGCGACGCGTAAGCCTTTGTCCTTGAGCACCTTGGCCATCGACGAAGAGAAGATACCCTTGCCAAGACCTGACATCACGGTGCCGAGGATCGCAACATACTTGTGCTTCCCGGGCACATACCCATCCGGCATCGGGGAGAAGAACTCACGCTCAGCGCCGGAAATATTCCCCGCTTGGGCGAGGAGGTCACTGGACTGGTGATCGCCGGGGGATGTGTCGTTACTCTGGTGGGGCATGTCCGATCGTACCAACGCAGGGGTATCGGTTGCAAGCCCGGCGAGGGATTTGTGGACAAGATCGTTTGAATTTCTCAGGATTGAGCGTCGTTGAAGCGCTCGACGAAGGACCGGTATTGTTCTGGGGTGTCGATACCGGCGTGCGGAGTGTTCACTATCGCCGCGAAGATTGAGAATGTGTGGTCAAACCAACGGAGTTGCTCAAGCGACTCGGTGACCTCAAGAGTTGATGGCTCCCAACTGAGGTACTGATGGATCGACTCGACCATGTAGGCATAGATCCCTACATGTCGAAACGCTGTACGATCTGTCTCAACCCTCTGATAAGGTACCGGTGATCGAGAAAAATAAATCGCTTGTCCTATCCGATTGATTCCATCTCCGTCACCCGATTCGGGCCGAGAGAACTCGAAGTCATTCATGACCGCTTTCACGATGTTGGGACTTTGAAAATCCCCGTCCGCATCAATCGGACACACAACGGTTCCGACCGCATCAGTACTGGGACCTTTGATGGGACACAAGGCGTCGTATGCAGCGTCGATCGTCAAAGGCTCAATCTCAGGTTCATCCCCTTGTACATTCAGGATGACCTGATGCTTGTGGAGTTGAAGCAAGGTGGTTGCTTCACCAATTCTGCTTGTGCCATTGGTGTGCTCGACGGAAGTTATCACGGCTTCAAAGCCATTTGCCTCGACCGCGGCTTTGATCTCCTCCGAGTCCGTCGCGACGATGACCCGATCGACGGACTCCGCTTTGGCTGCTTGCTCGCAAACATGGACGACCATCGGTTTGCCGGTGTCGTCAGCGAGTGCTTTACGTGGGAATCGGGTCGACCCCAAACGAGCCGGGATGATCGCGACGGCTTTGGGGGATTTCTTCCCAGACATGGATCAGCTCTTTAAGCTTGAGATCAGTGACTTTATCTTCTCACGGCGCTCGCGGACATCGCGGTAGTTGAACTGCTGGATCGCGATCGCGGCTGCAATCTTGTCCGCTTCATTTGCGGATTCAAGGTCCGAATCCTTCTCCGCTTTGTCAGTGAGTGCGTTCATCAGCGAGTAGCGGAGGTCCATACCGAGTTCGGAATCGTCGTCCATTTTGCCGTCGATCGCTTGACGGAAGGTCTGGATCGCTGCATCTTCCCACCCGCCGAGCTGCATGAATGACTGTCCCATCAGATTGAGGACTTCTCTGCGGAGTTTGGGCTCGTTCTGAGCGAGCTGGAACTGCTCGATCGCTTCGTTGTACTTCCCAGTCTGGAAGTACAACTTCCCGAGCCGGTACTTCAGGCTGAGGTCCGTTGGATAGTTCTCGACCTGCAGTCCGAGCTCGTCCATCTGGAGCTTGACGAACTTCGGCTGCGCATCCGCGAGCTTTGCTTGGAGCTCAGCATTCTCTGGATCAGCTTGGATCTGCTTCTGGAGTTTGTTGATCATCCGCGTCGCGCGGCGCATCTGGACCTCACCTGCGAGTTGGCGGAATCGGAACTGACCCGATGCTTTGTATGCCTTGCCGTAGAGAGACATCGCTTTGACTTCGTCGGAGTTCTTTCCGCGATCGAGAAGCGCCGTCGCGTACGCACCGAGTGCTGAGAGATCATCAGGACGGGACTCGTAGTCCGAAGCTGTTTTCTCGATGATGTCGTCCTTGGTCGAGCTGGTCTTTGCGACCGAATCTTGCTGCTCAAGCTGGAGTTGCTTGTCGGCATCTCGGATGTTTTTACGAAACCCGCCTTGCTCTGTGTCGTCGTATCCGCCGGAGGACATAGTCTGAGCCGCGAGCATATTGCGGACACGCACTTGGAGTTCGCCATCACCTGGATCCATGCGGCATGCGTTCTCACCTGCGATCGCGGCGAGGTTGTAGACACTCGCTTCTTCGAACGCGTCGAGCAGCTTGACGAACATGTCTTTCTTTGCTTTGGGATCGTTGGTCGCCAGGGTCAGTGCGTGCTCACCCAATGCTTTCGTCGGCTCGCTGAGTTGGAGCTTCCCAGCTGCAGACGCGGCTTTGATCGCGATGCTCACATCCATGCGTTTGAGACCGAAATCCAACAACGCATTGATGTACTTACCCAGATTCCCCTTTGCGGAGATCGCTGATTTGGTCTCTTTGCTGACACCCTTCTTTGGGTTCTCAACGGCGTAGACCTCTGCTGAGCGGAGGAAGCCGTTAAATCCGAGCATGTTGGAGGGATCTTGACGCAGCCCGTTGAGCCAAAGCTGCATCGCGTACTCGTAGCTCTCAGAGTCGTGGACCGATTTGGCGCGATCGAAGAAAGCCTTTGCTTTCTCAGGACTGAATGCGATCTCGGGTGCAGACTCCGCAACAGCGGACTCTTCGTCGTTCTTCTTCTTTTTGCCAAACATCGCCACGGGTGTTCACGCTCCTGATTGAGACCATCGGTAGATGGGGTCCATGAGTGTATGCGATTTGAATCCAGATTGGTATCGCATCCCGACACCGATCATCTTCCGGCCATACGATGGGATGATGACAGTAGATCCAGCGAAACTCCGTATAGAGATATACCCCACTGAGGTGCTTCGGACCAAAGCTCCGGAGATTTCTGCCACTGCTGAGGTCCGAGCGGTTGCTGAACGGATGGTCACGCTGATGAGTGGCGCTGATGGGATCGGACTCGCCGCTCCACAGGTCGGACTGAGCTGGAGACTCTTTGTCGCTCATGTCCCTGTGCATGAGGGAGATCCGGTGGACGAGGAGTTCCCTTGCAACACCTCCAAGCCGCAGGCATTTATCAATCCCGAAATCATCGAGACTGGGGGAGACATCGAGCCGTTTGATGAAGGGTGCTTGTCTCTACCGGGAATCACCGGCGAGGTCCGCCGTCCAAGCAAAGTCACAATGAAAGCAATCGATCTTGACGGCAACGAGATCCAGATCAAGGCGAGTGGACTGCTTGCACGCTGTTGGCAGCATGAGATCGATCACCTTGATGGTGTGCTGATTCTGGACAAAATGAGCCAGACTTC
>WUAJ01000210.1 GCA_009827215.1 Phycisphaeraceae bacterium | reverse complement strand
GACTCATTCAACTGCAAAGCCAACAAGCGGCGTATCTAGATCTCAACTCGCGCATGAGCGCCCTTGAGAATCTCGCGAAAGCGTTCCGTACGGACAACATCTTCAAGAACAAGCAAGCGGTCGTGTCCAACGACGCGATCCTCACCGCGAACGCTTCACAGGATGCCCTCCCTGGCACTTACGATTTCGTGGTCGATCGATTGGTCTCGACTCAGCAGATGCTCACACGCGGGTTCGCAACAAGCGACGCCGCGGCGGGTTTGTCGTCGCTGACCTTCGAGGGCGCTGAGGCGCGTCTTGATCGTGATACTGAACTGGCGAACCTGAACAATGGTGATGGGATCACGCGCGGGAAGATCACTATCAATGCCACAGAAGTCGATCTCTCGCGAGCCGGGACTGTCAACGAGGTCCTCGATGCAATCAACGAGGTCTCTGGTGTCAGCGCTCGCGTCGAGAACGACAAGTTTGTCATTGATGGCGTGACTTCAATCTCCAATGCCGGCGGACGCGATGTCCTCGAATCGCTCGGACTCGATGGAGCTATTGTCGGAAACACACTCACAGGATCTTCGGTCTACACACTCGGAACAAACACGCCGCTCAACGCCCTGAATGATGGGCGCGGCGTGGGTGTACGGAATACTTCGGGTGAAGGGGTCTGGGACTTCTCAATCACTCTGGATGACAATGATCCATTCCCCGATTTCATCTTTGATTCCAACGACACAACACTCCAGATCCGGCTGGGTGACATCGAAGAACTGGTGGACGACGAACTCACTGTGACCAGCAGCGCAGTCACCACCGTGGGTGGAGTGGTTGATCGGATCAATCAAGCAATCGAAGATGCTGGACTGGATGGCGAACTCTCTGCGTCGATCAATGCTGCTACCGGCGGCATTGATATCGTCGATTCGATGGGCCGCGCAATGCTCATTGAGGACAACGCGCCCGCATCCGGTTCACAGAGCACCGCTGCACAAGACCTAGGGATTGCCGGGACATTCATTGGAGGGAGCAGCAACGGTGATCGCATCCTCGCAGGAATGAATACAACACTCGTTTCCAGCCTCAACGGCGGAAACGGGATCGCAGGCACAGATGGCGCACTCAATTTCGCACTTGCGAACAGTGCATTCGATTTCTCAGTCAATGTGTCGAGCGCACAGGATGTCAACGATCTGATCAACCTGATCAACAACGACGCGAACAATGATGATGGATTTGGAAATCAAGTCATTACGGTCTCTCTGAATGATGCCGGTAATGGACTGTCGATCGTGGACAACACGACCGGCGGCGGAACATTGACGATCTCAGGGACCGGCGGGGTCGATACCGCCGCGGCTTTGGGAATCGATGGATCGTTCACCAGCGGCGTCGCGAGCGGCAACGACCTTGACCTCGCGTACTTCGGGACCGCGACCACGCTCGATTCGCTCTACGACGGCGATGGGATCGGGACCGGCTCATTCGAGATCATTGACGGCGACAACAACAGAGCGGAGATCAGCATCTCATCGAGTGACAAGACACTCGCGGATGTCATCCGTCGCATCAATCAGTCTTCTGCGGTCGATGTCACCGCACGTATCAACGACACAGGTGACGGGATCATCATTGAGGACAATACCGCCGGCGCAGGACTGCTTGAGATCAATGACACCGATGGGACGGTTGCC
Source organism: Phycisphaeraceae bacterium (assembly GCA_009827215.1). Taxonomy (GTDB): domain Bacteria; phylum Planctomycetota; class Phycisphaerae; order Phycisphaerales; family UBA1924; genus UBA1924. The sequence goes on along the minus strand of WUAJ01000210.1, from coordinate 2,705 downwards.
TCGAAGCTGAGGTTCGCTGGAAAGATCACTGACGATGATTATGCCGCTGGAAATCGATTCCTCGATGGATCGTTCGAGACCAATATTGAACTCGATCCCAACGACTCACTCGAAGAGGTGATCAGCGCGATCAACTCCTCCGACGCCGGGATCAGCGCTTCGCTGCTCAATACTGGATCGGGATCAGCGCCATTCCGCATCTCGCTCGCTTCGGAAGATACTGGGAGTGCAGGACGCTTCATCGTGGATTCGGGAGGGTTCGATCTCGGACTGAGCACGATCGACGAAGGGAACGACTCTCGTGTGTTCTACGGATCGACGAATCCAGCAGACGGAATCCTCATCCGATCATCAAGCAACCAACTCGACGGCGTCATCCAGGGAGTCACGATTGATCTGCTCTCAACGAGTGATGAATCGGTCGAGATTGCGATCTCCGAAGATACCGAATCCATCGAAGGCAAGATCCAAGAGTTCGTCGATGCATTCAACGAAGCGGTCGAGCAGATCGATTTCCAGACTCGATACGATCAGGAAACCGAAGCACGCGGAACGCTACTTGGTGATGGTACAGTCATCGGACTGCGGAACTCCATGTTCTCAGCGCTCCAGCGCACCAATGACGGGTTCACTTCCGAATTCAGTCGATTGAGTGAGGTTGGGATCACAGTGGGTTCGGGATCGACACTCGAGTTTGACGCCGAGAAGTTCAGACAGGCTTACGCGGACGATCCTCAAGCTGTTGAAGATCTCTTCACTCGCCGAACGATTGAAACGAGCAATGACGAGGACGAGGATTCCACCTTCCTCAATCCGGACACGGAGATCGAGTACTCCGAACGCGGCGTCATGGTGCTTTTCGAAGAGTTTGCGAACCGCTACACCGATTCATTAACAGGTATTTTGAGCGGTCGTGATGACGCTTACGATGATCAGATCGCTCTGCAAGAATCTCGGATTGAAACCATCGACGCACGCCTCGAAGCACGACGCGAAGTCCTTACGCGCCAGTTCCTTGCGATGGAGCAGGCGATCGCGAGCTTCCAGACACAAGGATCGGCGCTCTCGCAGATCTCAGCGATTGGCTGATCCAATGGTCAGTTTGACTGAAGTGAGTACCTGACAGGACCGATAGCCCGAGCATGAACGACACCGCAACACAGACCGGACAACACTCGGCATCAGGTAACGGCGCTCAGAATATCAACGCGTATCTGCGTACGAAGGTCATGACCGCGAGTCCTGAGGAACTCCGGATGCTGCTGCTCGATGGGGCACTCCGCTTTGCAAACATGGCCAAGGACGGCATGGAGCAGAAAGACTACGAGAAAATCTACGAGGGTTTCACGAACTGTAGAAACATCGTTCTCGAACTCTCCAACTCGATCAATCCTGGCCCCGATCCCGAGCTCGCACAAAATGTGCGTGGGATCTTCATCTTCATCTACGGCGAACTGGTCAAAGCAAGCATCGAGAAAGATCTTGAGAAGCTCAAGAAAGCAATCGAACTGCTTGAGTATGAACGCGAGACTTGGGCGCAGCTCATGGAAAAACTCGCTGAAGATCGTAAGGCCGGGATTGTTCCCGATGCTCCTGCTCAACCAAACGCGGACACTCCGTCGTTGAGTATTCAAGCGTGAGCGTGTGACGCAACGATCGAGCCGCGTGTGGGATCAGAGAGTCCCGCCGCGAGATGATCCATCACAAATCGAAGCTGGACATTGGTGTTGAGCTCCTGCTGTGCTCTTGCGACCATATCAATCGCGTGAAGTGCTTGAGGCGCTTTGCTTGGATTGGTCAGTTGCGATCGAGCGCGATTTGCGATCAGCCCGAGCATGTGTGAAACCCCGAGCTGATTCGCGACGAGCTTGGATCTGTTCTCGTTGAGCTTGTCGCCTTGCTTAACCCAGTCCTTCGCCCAATCGTCCACGAGCTGTGCCATCCGAGGTCCGAGCGTGAGCGGATACTGTGAGCGATCGCACTGCTGGAATAGTGGTTCGAGCTCGGTTGCCCACGCAAAGATCCCTGCTTCATGCGCGGCTTGATACCTGCCTGGAGACCCATTGCATGAGGACAGCAACCACTGATGCTCCTCAGGAGTGGTCTGAATGTCAGTAGTCGCGATCCACGCGCGCATCGCGTCATCATCAAGCGGCACAAACGCTACGCGCTGACAACGCGAACGGATCGTCGGGAGCAACCGATCTTCGTTTGAGGTCACCAAGAGAATGACAGTGCCAGGGGGTGGTTCTTCGAGTGTCTTAAGGATGGCGTTCTGGGTGGTGTTGTTCAGCAACTCGCTCTCATCGACGATGAACACCTTCGAGGCAATTGAGTTGGTGTTTGAAACGGATGCGAGCGCGACGGGATTGATCAGGTGTTCTTCAACGATTGCTTTGGGAATAGTCGCGAGCTTCGCGTTTCGGATGTTCGCGTCTTTGTGGAATCGCGCCATCTCCTTGCGGATGACATGCAGATCGGGGTGAGTGCCCGCTTGGATCAGATGCTGTGTTGAGGATTGCGGATCTGGAGCGATCGTCCCTGATAAATCTGGTGCTGAGGTGGGATCCAAGATTGTGCTCGCCCACGCGAGTGCGGCGGTGAACTTCCCCACCCCTCTAGGGCCGTGGAAGATCCATGCGTGATGCACGCGTCCAGATTGCATCGAACGATTCAGCACATCCTGAGCGTGGGATTGACCAATC
>WUAJ01000209.1 GCA_009827215.1 Phycisphaeraceae bacterium | reverse complement strand
GAGTGATCCAAAGTCACTGGACGAATCGAATGAACAGTGGTCCGCTGCGGCGTGAGTTGATTAGTCTTTCGCGTCGCCGTGGATTCTGACTGAGCCGTTGGTCGTGCGAACAGCAGAGATCACTTCGCTGTCTCCCAGCTGCATTTCGAGTGTGTGATTCGATGATTCGATCAATCGTGCATCAGGGAGATTGGATGTCTTGATGCGTCCGTTGGTGGTGCTGACGCGCAGAATACCCTCATATGCGTGTCCAAGATCGAGTTCCACACGGCCATTGCTTGTGCGGATTCGGATCGGTCCAGAAGCACCTTCCGTTGTGGAAACGAAGACATTGCCGTTGGAGGTGTCACCTTCGACTAAGCCATTTGCTTCGGAGACGAGGATGCGTCCGTTGGTTGTGACGAAGTTGATGTCGCCTTGCGAATCGTCTACGCGGACGGATCCGTTGGTGGTGCGGATGTTCATGTTCCCGCTGTGTTGATCGAGATGGACGGAGCCGTTGGTGGTTTCGACAAGTGCATCGCCGCTGAGACCCATGACGACGACGGAGCCGTTGGAGGTCTTCGCGGAGACACCTTGCGCGTCTGGGAGGAAGACTTCAACTTTCGCGCCCTCGCCGTCGCGTCGTTTACCTCCTGGCCATTCAACCCAAACCCTGAGGGAGTTGTCTCCCATGCGATCCGCATGGACGGTCGCGAAATCGAGTCGTTCGGCGTCGTAGCCGTAGAGTTCGACCTCGACGGCGACATTCTCACGATCTTCTTGGAGCGCACGGATCGAGCCGTTGGCGGTGACGATGTCGATCGCAGAGTATGGACGATGCTCGACCTTCATCACGCGATAATCGTAATGACGGTTTCCCATCGATTCGCATCCTGAGAGGAGCGAGACGGCGGTGAGTGCGAGTGCGGGAAGGGCGATGAGACGATTCATGGTGGGCTCCTGTGCTCGGATTGCTCAACGATAGCGTACCGCATCGAGTGATACCGGCTGACATTCAATGGGATTCAGGAAGAGTGAATTTCGGTAAACGCTCGCTCAGATCAGACGATCTCGAGGATTTTGAAGCGTTTGACCCCTCTGGGTGCGTTGACTCGGATGGTCTCTCCGACGCGTGCTTTCATCAGCGCTTCACCCATTGGGGAGGTCGCGGTGACTTCGACCACATCGCCGTCCACACCACCTGAGGCTTCTCCGACGAGTCGGTAGAGTTCGAACTCATCCTCGTCTTCGTCCTCTTCGATGAGCTTGACGGTGGATCCGATGAAGACTACACCTTCGGCTTGGTTGGATTCATCGACGACATGCGCCGAGGAGAGGCGGGTTTCAAGGCGTTTGATCTCCGCTTCTTCCATCCCCTGCTGCTCGCGTGCGGCGTGGTATTCGGCGTTTTCCTTGAGATCTCCGAGTGCTCGTGCTTCTGCGATGCGTTCGGTAATCACGGAGCGATTCGCGATGAGCGCATTGAGGCGCTGCTTGAGGTTGTCGCGTTCTTCTGGGGTGATGACATCCATGATTGGCTCCGTCCGGCGTTGTGCCGACATTGTATAGCGATCCGCTGTGTTTAGTACTCGTGGGATTGCACGCCGCGAGCCCCACTCGGCGCGGATTGGAGTTTAGGGGTTCATCCTTCGATTTACCACCCAATGCGTGTTCTCTAGAGCCTTTCCAAAGGCTAATAGGGCGAATCCGACGCATCCGATCGCGGCGATGATGCGGAAATGGGCGTTGTAGACACTCGCAGCTTGTCCGGTCACGCTTCGATCCGCGGTGATCTCCAGGATCCCTGTGATCGGAGAGAGCATCCATCCGAGGTTCGCGTGTGCCGGACCAATCGCAGCGCCCTTGAGGGACAGCATCTCGATGAGTGGACCCATGCTGATAATGAGCAGAGCTGAGAGCATCGCAAGAGCGCGTGTGTATTGAGGCTTGGATGAACTCGCGATGAGGATCGATCCGATGGCAACGGTCCCTGCGATCAGCAGCCCCCACGCTGCGGTGTGGAGCACGAGCGCGAGGACGACTTCTCCGGACCAGCCGCCGAGGACGATTAATCGTTGCGGCCAGAGCACGGCTTGGAGTGGGATGAGCAGGACGACCATGTCGCGCAGAGAGGCGGCAACGATACTCGGACGCGCTATGCGCTGGGAGAATCGGATCATTGGCCAGAGCACGCTCATCCCGATGGTGACGATGATGAGCATCTGCTGCGCCGCGGGGCGTGAGACTGATGGGGAAACGCTGTAACCCCCAGCGAGACTTGTGAACATCAGCGCCGTGGTTGTGAGTAGGAAGATCATCCAGAGCAGCGCGAAGACTCTGGGTTCGCCTTTGCGATGCGACCAATCGATGAGGTCTCCCGGTGGTTCCTTTCCGAACAGATCGCGCTCACGCTGGACAGGTTGGGGCGCGGGGAATGGGTATGGACCATGATCGTGGGGTTGATCACTCACAGGGAAGGGTACGCATAGGCGGTTGGGTGAGTTCTCTGATCAATCAGCCCTCATGGCGTTGCATCGTGATTTCTGGACCTCGGATATCGAGGATCATCGCGCCGGCATCGATTCTTCCGGTGCTGTTGAGCAGCGAAATCAGGCGTTCGATCTTGACTGATGAAGGCATCTCCGCGGGACGCGAGCGTCCTGGGCCACCGCCGAAGAGGACTCGTGCGTTGTTGTCTGTGAGAAGCTGGAGGATGCCGTGCTCACGGTTGGTCCCCAGATCGATCCCGACGACTTGGTTGTGGAGGTTGTGCTTCTGGAGCTCGACGAGCAGGTTGAGTGCATCGCGGATCTCCGGCTCGTCCCAGTTGTTCCCTGTGCCGGGATGCGGGAGCGCAGGGTTGTGGATCACGAACTGGTTGGATTCATCGTGTGGGTAATCGAGCGGGAGGACATGGGATTGGAAGTCGATGAGGTAATCGCGATTTCCGCTGCGAACCACGGCGGCGGGGATGCGCCATTCGGCTTCGATGATGATTGAGCCGTCGTCGGTCCAGCGTGCTTCGGGGGTGGTGCTGACCCAACCAGTGGACGCGAGTGCTTTGGACGCGTTGTGGAGGGGGTGCCAACTCAGTGCTTTGGTCCCAGCGACAGACGCTTGCACAAGACGCTCGATACGATCACGCTCTGAGATCGGCATCCAGATGTGTCCAGATGAATCGGTTCCCCAGTTGATTTTGATCGTTGGATCGGTGTTGGTGATGTGCTGCGCGGCGCGCTCGTCCACGGCTTTGATGCCCATCCCGGCACTGACAAAGACGCCGGCAGCACCGAGGACGATCGCGGAGGTGATCGCGATGCGTTTGTTGCGTGCGGCTGCTTCGGGGTCTTTCTTCTTTTTCTTTTTCGCGGTCATGCGTGTCTCTCGCTGATCAGTTACGAACTGGGAATCGGTTGGTGCGATCGGATCGCGGCGTTGACGAGGTGCTCGCAGAGCTGAGGCATCGGGAGTCCGCTCGCGGCTGCGGCTTTGGGGAGCAGCGAGGACGCGGTGAATCCCGGCATGGTGTTGGCTTCGAGGAGCCAGGGATTCCCGGATGCGTCGAGCATGAAATCGACACGCGCCAGATGACGCACACCGATCTGCTTGCACAATGACAACGACCACGATTGGAGATCGCTGACGAGATCATCGGCTAGATCAGGGTTTACGGTGTAGATCGTGTCGTTGCGTTCGTATTTCGCTTGGTAGTCGTAGATCCCTGAAGCGGGCGCGATCTCGATCACTGGGAGTGCTTTGAGGTTGTCCGATCCATCGTCGATTACGGAGACCGTCAGTTCTCTCGCACTGGTGATCATCGGTTCGATCATGGAAACCTGTTGTTGATCCGATGCTTTGATCGCTTCGAGTGCGTTGATCCAGTCTTGGTGGTTGTTGCAGATGTATAGACCACAGGACGAGCCGTCGGCGACTGGTTTAATCACGAGTGGTGTGTCGATTGGCAGGACAGCTTTGTGTGGATCTGTGTATAACGAAGGATCAAGGATGACGGCGGGTTTGGTGGGGATATTGAGCGTCGCGGCGAGGAGTTTGGTCGCCATCTTGTCCATCGCGATGCGGGCGGCGATGGCTCTGCATCCGACGAAGGGTCGGTTGGTGCGTTCTAGGCGTTGTTGGAGTTGGCCGCCTTCTCCGAATCGGCCATGGAGGACAGGGAAGATGACCTCGGCGTTCCATTCGTTGATCTCATCGACGCTTGGTTCATCGACAATGAGCAGTTCTGCTTTGAGTCCCGCTTCCAGACATCCTTGATGAACGCCTGTCGCGCTCTCGATCGAGACTTCTCGCTCGGCGTCCGGGCCGCCTCCGAGTACGAGGACGCTGGTCATTGTGAGACCTCCTCATCACGAGACCAGATGACCACCTCATTCTCGAGCGCGACTCCGAACTGATC
>WUAJ01000208.1 GCA_009827215.1 Phycisphaeraceae bacterium | reverse complement strand
ACGCTTTCGGCGTCCAATCTCAGCGAGAGCGCGCACCAATACCTCAGGCCCGATCCCGCCGGGGTCACCCATCGACACTGATATGGTTGGTACGCCGCTCATACGCAATGATACGCGAACGAGCGTGGATAGATCAGAGGATCCGCGTCGATCGGGGGAACGATCCGAGCACCTGGATCTCTTTGCAGTGGACGCGTGCGTCCTTGAGTGCCTTCTTCATCTCCGGATCATCGCGATGCCCGTTGGCATCGATGTAGAAGGTGTAGTTCCAGTTCTCGCGTCCCGATGGACGCTTATCGATATGGCTCAGGTTCACGCCCGCGTTGTGGAAGGACTGGAGCACCTCAACGAGCGCCCCGTGTTTGTCTTCCGTCACGAAGGTGATCGCCGTCTTGTCGTCGCCCGTGCGTCCCGCTCGTTCCTTGGAGATCACATAGAAACGCGTGATGTTGTCGGGATTGTCCTCGATCCCCTCAAACAGGATCGGCGCCCCGTAGAGCTCTCCGGCAAGCTCAGACGCGATGGACGCTGATCCCGGATCTGCGCCGATCGAGCGTGCAGTTTTGTTCTCTTCAATAGCCGTCATGACGGATTGGCTCGTCGAGGCATCGGGACACAGCGTCGCGTCAGGATACTGCGCACTGAGCCACTCCCGGCACTGCGCAAACACCTCAGGCTTGGAATGAATCCGGCGGATGTGCTTGGGATCCGCGTCACTCAGGAACATGTGATGGATCGCGATCTGGATCTCCGCGTACACATGCACCTTCCCCGCGTTGCTCCACAGCGCATCGAGCGTCTCCGTAATCCCGCCACCGATCGAGTTCTCGATCGGGACCAGTCCGTAGTTCGCGTGACCTCGGCGGACCTCGTCAAATACCGATCCGATCAATCGCAGATCCGTGTACTCCACCGACGAACCGAACTGCTTGACCGATGCTTGATGCGAGTAGGAGCCGGGAGGTCCAAGGAACCCGATCCGTAGTGGTCGTTCGAGCGCAAACGATCCCGACATCATCTCGCGGTACACCGCCTCGATCGTCCGATCGGGGAGCGGCCCTTCGTTATTGTCCAGCGCCCGCTGGAGCACCTGCGCCTCGCGATGGGGCGCATAAATCGGAGTATCGCTGCCTCGCTTGATCTCCCCCACCTCGACCACGCACGACGCGCGTTCGTTGAGGATCGCGACGAGCTTCTTGTCGATCCGATCGATCTTCTTGCGCAGCGACTCGAGTGCCGCGGAATCCGCTTGAGACTCCACACCCTTGGCGCTGGTCTTCTTCGAACCCTTCGACGCGGCTTTCTTCTTGGTGCTCTTTTTCGCCATGCATTGCTCCTTATCGCCTATCGAAGCGCTGATCGTCAATGAAGATCACCGATTCGTGTATGATTGTCCGATATTTCACGCATATCTCTCCCCTGAGACACGCCTTAGACCGCGAAAGCATCCCCCACCAATCCCCAAGAACCCATCATGGACCCCACCATCATCACCACTCCATCATTCACGCTCGCGCAGTCCCTCCCAGAGGGTGGCTCCGTCCCCCTCTTCTTCCTCCTCGCCGGCGGATTAATGCTCTGGCTCTTTGGCGCCAAAATCGTCAAGCCCGCGTTCTTCATCTTCGGCGTCGCCGTCGGCGGATTCGTCGGAACCACCATCGTCCCGCTCACCGGACTCCCGCCGTTCGATCTCGGGAGCGTCACGATCAATCCCGGATTCACCGGACTCATCGTCGGCGCCGTCATCGGCGGACTCGTCATGCTCGCGATGTTCCGCATGGTCATCACGCTCACCGCCGCGATCGCGTTCGCCGCAGCGGGATTGCTCGGCGCGATGGTCTACCTGCACTTCTACCCCACCACCACCGCTGATCAGGACCTCTCGCAAACCGAATCCATGATCGCTGAGTCGGGCGACCTCACCACCGATGCGCTCAACGCCGCAACCGAATCGCTCTCTGTCGAAGCCGCGGAACGATCCGTTAATCTCATCAACGGCGACTCAGAAAACCCGCTGATTGATGACGATACCAAAAACGACATCCTCGACGCCGCGGAACGCTCACGCGCTTTCGTTGCCCGTGTTGTGGAGACTGTCAGAGAAGATCTGGACTCAAGACCAACACGCGACAAGATGGTCGCGTTCTCGTCCATGTTCGCGGGACTAGCGTTTGGACTTCTTGTCGGCGTCGTGATGCCGAATCGCGCCGCGGCACTTGTCACAAGCCTGACTGGATCCGCCGCGTGGATCGGAGCGGGAACCGCTTTGCTCACCGCACGCAATGGAGAAATCCCAGGATTCCTCGATCAATCCGCTGTGGTCTGGGCTGTATCGTGGATCATCATCACGATCATCGGCTTGTTCATCCAACTCGGATTCCTTGGAAAAAAGAGCAGCAAACCTGCAAGAGCGTCGGACGAGGATGATGACGACGAATAACACGCGATGTCGATCACGAGTCCAATATCTCGCAATATCGCCCTATTTTCGGGGATTCTGACGAGAGAACACCGCAAGATCGGCGCACAAATTCGTACCTATTTGACTTCCACTGTTGGAGATGCGACAATTACCCCTTCGGAACGGACCGATATTGAGGTCAGGAAACAGGACTCGCACTGGAACAGTTACTGATCCGAAACGAGACCTGACCACACGGAGACGATATGTCCACGATTGCACAACAAACAACGAATCCACCACGCTCTGCAAGCACTCTTGATCCGATCGTAGCAATCCACACCGAATCCGCTCCCAAACTCTCGAAAGCTCAGCTTCTTGCGCAGACAACCCAACGCCGTGACGATGCAAACGAGTTGCTCCAATCCCTCCTGGATGCGAAAAAGATCTCCGAACGCAATCTCGCATCGATCAATCAGGATGACCTCCTCAAGCGCGTCACAGGCAACTCCTCCATGGACAACGCGATCGCTTCGACTCGAAAGCTCATCGACTCGTTCAACCGCGTCATCGACGATCTCCGACGGAACCTGAGCGACGACGACCTCGCAGCTCTCTAATCCCGCCCCGACCATCCCGCTCCTATCTTCCGGCTTCGATCGCCTATCGTCTTCCCATGACGAGTCCTTCTTCTATCCAGACAAAGCCCGCTGAGGGACAGTCCGCCGCGACTGTCCGCTTCATGAAACTCGATGATCGCGCCACGATCCCGCAGTACCAGACGCAGCTCGCGGCTGGTCTCGATCTCGCCGCGTGCTTGCCGCGCCATGAGATGCCTGAGTGCTTGACCGTGCATCCAGGAGACATCGTCAAGATCCCGCTTGGATTCGCGTGCGCCATCCCCGCTGGATTCGAGGGACAAGTCCGACCACGCTCCGGACTCGCGACCAAGCACGGCCTCAGCGTCCCCAACGCGCCGGGAACCGTCGATGCGGACTATCGCGGAGAGATGTTCGTCGCGCTGATCAACCTCGGACGAAACCCCATCGACATCACCCACGGCATGCGCATCGCGCAGCTCATCATCGCACCGGTCAGCCACGCGACGATCGTCGAGGTCGATTCGCTCGAAGACACCGATCGTGGATCTGGCGGGTTCGGTTCTACGGGACACTAAAAAACACGGACCGTTTGGCCCGTGCTTGTGTGATTCTGTTTGCAATCGATCAGAGCTTGAGGTCGCCCAGACCCATGCCCATCCCGCCGGCGTCGCCCAAGCCGCCGCCCTTTTTCTGGCCGGACTTGTTGTGCTTCGCTTTCTCGCGCAGACGACGCAGTTCAGGGGTTTCTTCCTTGACGACCGGAGCGTCCCCGCCGCGACCGCCACGCCCGCGGCCACCGCCGCCGGATTGCTGCGGACGCTCTTTGAGCTGCTTGATCGACAGCGAGATCTTCTTATCGTTCGGATCGACCTTGAGCACCTTGACCTGAACGACCTCGCCTTCCTGCAGCACATCGCTGACCGCGTTGACACGCTTCCAGTCCAGCTCCGAGATGTGCACGAGACCTTCAACGCCTGGCGCGACCTCAACAAACGCGCCAAACTCCATGAGCTTGGTCACCTTGCCGGTGATCTCCGCACCCTCGACGACATCGTCCTTGACGGCGCTGAATGGATCCGCTTGGAGCTGCTTCATACCGAGTGAGATGCGGTTGGTGTCCCAGTCGAGCTTCATGATCTGAACAGTGACCTTCTGACCCTCGCTCACGAAACGCTCAACATTCTTCGCGCCGTGGTTCACACGCTCGTGACTCAGATCGTTGATGTGGATCAAACCATCCACACCACCGAGATCAACAAACGCGCCGAAGTCCATGATCTTGCGGACCGTGCCTTCCATCGTGTCGCCGACTTTGAGTGCTTCTTTGAGCGACTCCATCGCCGAC
>WUAJ01000207.1 GCA_009827215.1 Phycisphaeraceae bacterium | reverse complement strand
TGACATGAGCACGCGTTTGTCTCCAGAGCAAGTCCGCAAGAGATGGGAGGACCGCGCCAAGCGTGCGTCCGACTTCGCCAAAGGCATGATGGGCCAAACCGCCACCGACGCCGCGGGTGACCCTGTGGAAAGCGCGATGAGCTTCATCAAAACTCCGGAGTTCCGCGTCGTCCCAACCGCGCCCGACGCGGACATCGAAGAAATCAAAGCCGAGATCCGAGATCAAATCTCCGGCGCCTCCGCGATCCAAGACCCGATGGACAAGGTCCTCGCCGTCGTCGAGATCGATGCCGATGCAGCTCAGAAAGTTGAAGACCAATACGGCGGATTCCAAGCATACTTCAGACCAAAGCTCAACGAAGAAACCGTCGGCGAGATCGAAGCCGGAATACGCTGGTCCATCCGCCAGCGCCGCTACGAGAACGCCGGGATCGACCGGAACCAGATCGACGAGATCTGGGTAATCGATTCCCGCGAAAGCAAAGAAATTACCGAAGAGGGAGAACGCAAAGAATCCTCAGGGATCGCAACCTTCCTTATCCCTATCGCCTCCCTCGTCCTGCTCATCATCGCCACCATGACCGGAGGACAATACCTTCTCACCACCACCATCGAAGAAAAATCTAACCGCGTCGTCGAGGTCCTCCTCTCCGCGTGCTCTCCGATGGAACTCATGACAGGTAAAATCGTCGGACAGATGGGTGTCGGTCTCTCACTACTCCTCGTCTACAACTCCGTCGGGATCGCGGCCCTATTCGCATTCGAACGCCTCGACATGATCGAAGCGTCCACCATCATCCTCTTCTTCGTCTTCTTCCTCCTCGCGTACTTCATGCTCGCCTCACTCATGGCCGCCATCGGCTCCGCAGTCAACGACATGCGCGAAGCCCAATCCCTCATGACCCCCGTCATGCTCATCATGATGCTCCCATACTTCTTCTTCATGCCAGTGGTCCGAGCACCAAACTCGATGCTCTCGACCGTCTCGAGCTTCATTCCACCGATCTCGCCCTTCATCATGATCATGCGTGTCTCCTCCACCGACCCTCCTCCAATGTGGCAGACCGCCGCCGTGATCCTCATCAACATCGTCGCGGTCTTCTTCTTCCTCTGGTTCGCCGCCAAAGTCTTCCGCGTCGGACTCCTCATGTACGGCAAGCCACCAAACTTCCGCACACTCATCAAATGGATCCGAATGGCCTAAACCACACCATCTATATAAAAAAGCACTCATCCGCACAGGAGACACCCAATGACAACCACCGCCGCCGACATCAAGCAACTTGGCCAAGAACTCATGGAAGCCAAAGCCAAGTACTACGACGCCATCAAGAACCTCCCAGACGAACCCGTCCAAGACTGGGAACTCAAAAACACCGACGGCTCCCCTGTCAAACTCTCCGATCTCTTCGGTGACAAATCCGAACTCCTCGTCGTCCACAACATGGGCAAGCACTGCAACTACTGCTCCCTCTGGGCCGACGGCTTTATCGGATACGCCAACCACATCCAAGAACGATGCGCCTTCGCACTCTGCTCCGATGACGAACCCCAAACCGTCGCGTCCTTCGCCAAAGAACGCGGCTGGAACTACAAGTGCGTCTCCGGGAAAAACTCCGGATTCGCCGCCGCGATGGGATACCGCGCCGAAGACGGCATGGCATGGCCGGGAGTCTCCGCATTCCACAAACAACCCGACGGGTCCATCGTCCGTACCGGACACTCCCCTTTTGGACCCGGAGACGACTTCTGCGCCGTTTGGCCACTCATGGACCTCATCAAAGGAGGCGTCAACGACTGGCAACCAAGACACGGCGCCCCATCCTCCTGCTGCGGCGGATCAACATCCTGCTGCAATGGTTAATCCCAGCCAACTGCATATCCTTCGCCAATGAGTCAAGACGAAGGTCTCCTATCCAAACTCCACGAACTCGCGTCCCAGTACGACGAGCTATCAACACAGCTCGAATCCCCCGAGGTCCTCGCCGACCACAACCAGGTCCGCACCCTCTCCATCAAAAGCGCCGCCCTCGCCCCCGTCGTCGAGGGGTTCCAGCACTACCAGTCCCTACTCATCGAAGCAGACGAGCTCCGCGAAGCACTCAATAGCGACGACCAAGAACTCGCCGAGTTCGCCAAATCTGAGCTCCCGTCTATCGAGTCCGCCGCGACCCAGAAGCTCGAAGACATCAAATCCACCCTCGTGACCACCGACGACCTCGCCGTCGGATCGGTCATCCTCGAAATCCGAGCAGGCACCGGAGGCGACGAAGCCGGACTCTGGGCGCGCGACCTCCTCGAGGTCTACACCCGCTTCGCATCATCACGCGGATGGACCGTCGAAGAGATGTCCCTCGACGCCGACTCATCAGTGGGGGGGATCCGCCACGCCGTCCTCAACTTCAAAGGCGAAGGCGTTTGGCAATGCCTCTCCTTCGAGTCCGGAGTCCACTCCGTCAAACGCGTCCCCGCCACCGAAACCCAAGGCCGCGTCCACACCTCCACCTGCACCGTCGCCGTGCTCCCAGAACCCGAAGAAGTCGAGGTCAACATCGACTGGTCCAACGACGTCGACGAGCACATCACCACCGCCCAAGGCCCAGGAGGACAGAACGTCAACAAAGTCGCGACCGCCGTCCAGCTCCTCCACAAACCCACCGGCGTCGAAGTCCGCATGCAGGAATCCAAATCCCAAGCACAAAACCGCGACAAAGCAAGACGACTCCTCATCGCCCGCGTCCACGAGATCGAGCAAGCCAAAGCCCACGCCGAGCGCGACGAATCACGCCGCGCCCAGATCGGCACCGCGCAGCGCTCCGAAAAAATCCGCGTCTACCGCTATCAAGACAACATCGTCGCCGACCAGCGACTGAGCGAGAAGTTCAACAAGTCATCCATCATCGACAGCGCCGACCTCACCCCGCTCTTCGACGCCCTCATCGAGCAACAAACCGCCGAAAGACTCGCCGCCCTCTAACCTCAAGGCGCCAGCACATAGTAATACCGATCATTCGCGAGCTTGCGGAAGCTCCCCGTCGCCAGATCGCCATTATCAAACCGCTCATCAACAAGGATCATCACGCTGTCACCGGGATTCGTTCCGCCGTTGAAGTGCACCCCAACCGCCGCGGTCACCCCAGAGTCATTGAACTCCGTATCCCACACCCCGCCCATCGGCGTACCCTGCGTCCACTCATCCTCATCAATGTACGCCTCAAACCCCGCCGGGACGACACCCGAGCTCCCATCAACCGGATAGCTTCCCTCCCGCGCCGCGTAATACTCCGCCGCATCCGCATAAGTCTTGACACTGGAGATAAACGCCCCGATCTGCGCATCCTGCGCCGTCCCCGCGAACTGCGGCACAACAATCGCCGCCATGATCCCCAGAATCACGACGACCACCAAGATCTCAATCAGCGTAAAGCCGTGACGATGTGTTGAAGCTTGAAGCACACTCTGATATGCAATTCAGAACCATCGCAGACCAGCACTTTCCAGCGCACTTCCGCTTATCGGTCCAACTTTACAGCTCCGGCGCAAACCCACGCCGCATCGTGTTCTCACAGCACGCGCGCGGATCGACAAACTGCATCAGATAATCAGGACCGCCCGCCTTCGAGCCAACACCCGACATCCCGAACCCGCCGAAGGGCTGCCGTCCGACAAGCGCCCCAGTGGACCCTCGATTGATGTACAGGTTCCCGACACGGAACTCCCGCTTGGCAACCTCGATATGCGTCGGCTTGCGCGTAAACACGCCGCCCGTCAGCTTGTACATATGACCGTTCGCCAGCCGCAACGCCTCGTCGTAGTCCTTCGCGTGCACGACCGCGAGCACCGGACCGAAGATCTCCTGCTTATAGATCGTATTGTTCTCCGTCACGCCCGTAAAAATATGCGGCGCAATCAGGTTCTCGATTGCAATGTGAGGGTAGTCCTTGGAACCAACAAGCTCGTTGAGCCCCTCATCACGCGCCGACTGAATAAACCGATTGATGTTACCCGCCGCCTCCGCGTCAATCACAGGAGACACATCACTATTGGGATCCGTCGCCTCCCCAAGCACCAGCGTCTTGGTCGCTTCACCGAGTCGCTCAAGGAACAACTGCATCCGCTGACCGTTCGGTCCCTCCGGATCAACCACGATGCACCGCGAGCACGCCGAGCACTTCTGACCCTGGAACCCGAACGCCGAGTATCGAACCCCGAGTACCGCCTCATCAAGATCAGCACTCACATCGATCACCACCGCGTTCTTCCCGCCCATCTCGCACACCACGCGCTTGACATGAGGCTGCTCCTCCGGAGTCACCCCCGCCGCCTCGATGATGTTTAGTCCCACCGCCTTGGACCCCGTAAACGCGATCAGGTTAATCCGCGG
>WUAJ01000206.1 GCA_009827215.1 Phycisphaeraceae bacterium | reverse complement strand
CATCTCTCCAGACGCCGAGCTCGAAGAAGGCGTCTTCGTCGCCCCCGGCGCGATCATCCACACCGGCGCCAAAGTCCGCGCCCACGCGATCATCAACACCGGCGCGATCATCGAGCACGACTGCATCATCCACGAGAATACCCACATCGCGCCAGGCGTCACACTCGGAGGCGCCACCATCGTCCACAACGACACCCTCATCGGGATCGGATCCACCGTCCTCCCCAACACCACCATCGAGCACCACTGCACCATCGGCGCCGGATCAGTCGTCATCAAAGACATCCCACCCAACACCACCGCCGCCGGGAATCCCGCGCGAGCACTCAGCACCAACCACTCAAAATACTGATCACCGATCGCGCAACTCAGCCGCGCGATCAATCAGCGCATCGCGATCCCCCGCGATCTCTTCCGTCGCCGTCAGCACAAAGTGCCAGCGATTCACCGACTCAAAGTCGATCGGCACCGCCGTCGCCGCCAGATCCACGATCGGATACTCGTAGATCGGCGCCTTCATCACCCGCCCCTCATGGATCGGCTCATACCCATCCAGCGCCAACCGCACATCGTACTTGCCGTAGTAAGTAAACCCCGCCTCGCAAGGCGTCACACCGATCAGCTCATCATTCAACCACACCCGCGCCCCGCTGGGATCACTCGTCACCTCAACACGACGCTCAACACACCCCCCCACCCCCCCAAAGGTGAAGAGCACGCCAAGCGTACCAGCCGACAAAATCCTGCGTGCATTATTCACGGCGAACCCCCTCCTCAAGCTCCCGCCGCTCGTACTCGCTCTCATCAAACTCGTCACCGCGGAACATCGAACCCAGATACGCACGCCGTACAAGATCAGAGTTGATCAACTGCTTCGGAGTCCCCTCCGCGAGCACCTTCCCCGAATCCAAAATGTACGCACGATCACACACCCGCAGCGTCTGTTGCACATTATGATCCGTAATCAGAATCGAAATCCCCCGCTGTGTCAGCGCGCGGATCTCATCCTGCAGATCCTCCACCGCGATCGGATCCACCCCGCTAAACGGCTCATCAAGCAGAATCAACTTCGGATTCGTCACCAAAGACCGCGCAATCTCAAGCTTCCGGCGCTCGCCCCCAGAACACGTCCGCGCCGCATCGTTCGCCTTGTGCGATAGCCCAAACTGACCAAGCAGATCCGCCGCCTTCCGCTTCCGCTCCTTCCGCGAAAGCTTCTGCGTCTCCAGGATCGCCATCAGGTTCTGCTCACACGTGAGCCGACCAAACACGCTCGGCTCCTGCGACAGATACCCCATCCCCAACCGAGCATGCCGATACATCGGGAGCCCCGTCACCTCCGTGTTATTAAAGATCACCCGCCCGTCATCACGCTCGATCATCCCGATCGTCATCCGGAAGGTCGTCGTCTTCCCCGCACCGTTGCGCCCCAATAGCCCCACAATCTCCGAGTGCTCGACCTCAAGCGACACCCCATCCACCACGGTGCGCCCGCCGTACGCCTTCCTCAGGTTGATCGCTTCAAGCAATGACATCGCTGCAAGTCTAGCAGTTCCCAAACAAAAGATCGCGCAACTCTCGTACAAGACCCCCACCCAATTCCCCTTCATACTGCAAACTGCACACACCCCAAGCCGCAAAGGAGTTCATCATGCGCACCGTTCGCTTCACCACCATCCCCGCAATCATCACCCTCACCGTCTCATCAGTCGCGTCTGCCGAGCTCGTCTACTCCCAGACCCTCGCGGATCTCGACTCCACCGATTTCGGATGGTACAGCTCGTCTGAGCCGCGCCCCACACGGAACTTCAAGCACGCCGACAACTTCTCCCTCTCAACCCAGTCCCACATCTCCCAGATCAACTGGTGGGGAATGACCGAAGGCGCCACTCACACCGATCTCCAGAACTTCGACCAGTTCCAGATCGAGTTCTACACCTCGCGCACCACCAACAACAACCGCATCAAGCCCGACACCCTCATCGCATCACAGACCTTCGACCTCGCGAGCATCACCACCACCGACACGGGACACCTAACCGCCGCCGGCGCGATCAAGTACCAGCACCAAGCAACACTCACGAGCTCCATCGCCCTCGACGCCGACACCACCTACTGGATCGCCATCAGCGCCCGCTCCATCGACCCCACCGCCGACACCTGGCAATGGCTCGACTCTGACCTCACCGACACCGACTCGAGCAGCTACGACTACAACACCGACCGCTGGCTCGCATTCCGCGACACCGACAGCGCCTTCCAGCTCTTCGCGATCCCATCACCTGCCACAACATCACTCTTGCTGATCACCCCGATCGCCGCGCGCCGCCGCAGACCCCTCACCCCTTAAGCAATGCCCGATATACGCTCGGCGTCACCCCATACAACCCACCAAACACCCTCGTCAGGTGCGCCTGATCCGCGAACCCTGCCCCCTGCGCCACCCGCGCGATCGACTCATCCGTCCCCGCAAGCGCCCGAGCCGCGCGTGCAACGCGCACCCGCCGATGATACTCCCCCGTCGTCATCCCCACCGACGCCTTAAACCCCCGCGCCAGATGCCCCCTGCTCACCCCAGCAACCGCGCTCAGCTCATCGAGCGACACCGATCGATCATGCATGTCGTGCAGATAGTCCCGCACCACCCCGACCCATCCCGCGCGTCCGCTCCGCACCTCTACACCCGAAACCGCATCAAGCATCTCATGCGCCAGCGACTCCATCACCAATCCCGACGACCGATCCGCCGCACTCAGTTCCCTCAGCACCCGCAGCGCCATCCCAACAATCCGCGTGCAGTCCAGCTCCTCCACCACCACCTCGCGCAGCCCCCTGTTCTCCCGAAGCACCCCCGCCGGGATCACCACATGCATCGTCCGGATCCCGCGCGCCCCAGAAACAAACTTGTGACGCATCTGATCCCGAAAGAACCCCACCAAACCAGGACGCGACCGCACCTCGCGCCCGTGATACACCCCCTCGCCGCCCCCCGCGAGCACCATGTCAATACTCCCGGCCGGATGCTCGTGCCAAGTCTGCGAAAAATCATGCGTGTACGACTTGTGCGTAAACGAAAAACCACCCGCATCCACGCGCGAGATCACGCGCGCAAAACCACCAAGATCAGCCTCTGCCCGTGGAAGAATCACACCGCTCTATTCGAGCGCTGCACCCTTTGGTTCCGATCCGATAAAGAGCCCCACCAACAGCTCTACTTCCCGAACTGCTTGCGCATCCGCGCCGTCGGGATCCCCAGCTGATCGCGATACTTCGCGACCGTCCGCCGCGCGATCTCGATCCCCCGCTCCTTGAGCGCCTTGACCATCGCTTCGTCGCTCATCGGCTTCGCCTTGTTCTCGTTCTCAATCAACTCCTCGATCGCCGCGCGCACCGCATTGGCGCTCACATCCTCGCCGCTCTCCGTGCTCAATCCACCACTAAAGAACGACCGCAGCGCCACCACCCCGCGTGGAGTCATGATGTACTTCTCGCTCACCGCGCGCGACACCGTCGCGACATGGATCCCCAACCGATCCGCGATCGGCTGCATCGGCAAAGGCTTGAGCGCCTCGGGACCAAAGTCAAAGTACTCCCGCTGCTCGTCCACCACCGCATTAATCACGCGAAGCAGCGTGTGCCGGCGCTGACCGATCGCATCGATCAGCCACTGCGCATTGGATAGGTTCTTCTTCAAAAAGTCCCGATCCCCCTTCTGCACATCGTTGTCCATCGCCATCTCCGCGTACGCGCGATTGATCCGCACATCAGGGAGCCGCCCGTCCGTCAGGTACGCGATGTACCGATCCCCATCCTCGTCGTACTCCACCACCGCATCGGGATACACCGAGGTCTGCTCCCCCGCCGACATCCCGCGCCCAGGCGACAACGACAACCGCTTCAATACACCCAGCCCCAGATTAATCTCATCAAGCGTCAGCCCCGCCTTGCCCGCGATCTTGGGAAGCCGATTCTTCATCATGTCCTCGAAGAACTCACCAACAAGCCGTCTTGCAATCAGCAGCCCCTCGCCATCGAGCTCAACCTCGTCCCGATCATCAAAGGACTCCACCCGATCAAGCCTCGCATCGATCTGGATCAACAAACACTCGCGCGCATCACGCGCCCCGATCCCGATCGGATCAAGCGATAACTGCATCGACTGCAGCGCCATCTCCCAGTCCGCCTCGCTCGGATCAAGCGCCTTGATCTCCTCACCCGCTCGATCCGCGATCTCGTCAAACGAGCTCCGCAGATACCCATCATCATCAAGCTCCTCGATCAGCGCCTCCCCAAGCGCGCGGATCCGATCATCCACATCGCACAGCGACCACTGATCCCCGAGCTGCTCGCTCATCGAAGCCCCCCGCGCCGGCGCCTGCGCCCTCGCCCCCAACTTCGACTCCGGATCCCCCCCGCCCC
>WUAJ01000205.1 GCA_009827215.1 Phycisphaeraceae bacterium | reverse complement strand
TCCGACGGATCCGGCGAGTGCCTTGATAGATTCTTCGGATCCTGTGAAGAACTCGATTCCATCACGCACGGTGGGGTTGGTTGCTGATCGCTCGTAGTTGCGGATGAAGTTCTCACGCTTGGCGAACGCTTGACCTGGGTTCTCTTGGTGATCAAAGGAGATCACGAGGATGCGGTAGTCTTCGCCAGCGGTGTAGTCGAGATCGTTGATGGTGTTCCCGAGCGAGCGGAGCACGGTTGGACACACGATCGGGCACTCGTAGTAGACGAGGGCGAGGATGGTTGGTTTGTCGTCGAGGAAGTACTGCGCCAGCGCGACTTCTCTGTTGTCCGCGGTGGTGAAGATCTGATCCATCGGGAGCTTCGTCCCTTGGGATTCGAGGAGATCGACGCCGTTGAGTTGGCGGACTTCTTCTTTCTCGAGGACGCGCTGAGCGGATGCGGGAGCTGCGAGCAGAGCGATCGCCGTCGCCGAGATGGCGATGAGTGCGGTGATCGGATTGTGCTTCGCAAAGATCATGGAGCGTTTAGTTCCCGTTGTATTCAGCGATGACTTGATCCATCGCGAGTTCGAGTGGTTGGCGAGCGGTTTCAGCATCGACCCAGCCGTAGGTATCGAGTTTGGCGAGGACGGCTTGCTTCTCTTCCCATGTCGGCGCTGAGAGCGCGGAGGTCTCATCGATCTCAGCGCGGTAGTTGGACATGAAGGAGTCGAAGTACGCGACGAGGATGATGATCACGGCGAGGACGCCGAGCACCATGAGGATGAGGGTGATGCCCATTGCCTTTGGTGATGCGACTTCTGCGTGCGCCTCTTGAGGTGCTTCGTCGTGTGTGTGATCGTGGAATGCATCGGTCATTGGTGTGTTCCTTGGTATATGGATCTATTCGTACGAGGTGTGCGATTAGACATAGTTCTTGTGTGCGAGTGCTTCGTGGAGCATCGGGTCCTTGGTTGGGATGAGTGGCGACTTGGTGATCTTGGCGGTCACGAACCAGCCGTAGGTGAAGATGACACCCAAGATCGCGCACGCATGGATCAGGTGACCCGGCAGGGTCGCGGTTCCCTGGCTCGCGTCGTTGACGGTGAGCATCGGGAGGATGATCCATGCCATGTCGAGGACAATCATCAGGATCAGGTACGCGCCGACAATCGCGAGCAGCTTGGGACTCCGCTTGACGGGGCGCCAGATGAGGATCAAGAACGGCGCGGCGAAGTGTCCGAGCAGCATGACCTTGAAGAGCCAGTCGTATCCAATCGCTCGACGAGCGGTGAACCACATGGTTTCTTCTGGGATGTTGGAGTACCAGATGAGGAAGTACTGGGAGAAGGTGACATATGCCCAGAACACGACAAACGCGAAGACGAGTTTCCCGAGATCGTGGAAGTGCTCTTCGGTCACAATGCCTTGGAGACGACCAGCGGACTTGGTGAGTGCGGCGATGATCGCAACGGCGGATGCAGATCCGAGCGCACAAGACGCGAAGAAGTAGACACCCCACATCGTGGAGAAGAAGCGGTAATCGAGCGACATCAGGAAGTCGAAGGCGCAGAAGGTTGTTGAGAGCGCGAAGACTGGGATACCAAAGCTCGACCAGAAGCGTGCTTTGCGTCCGAGTGTGCGATCTCCGGTTTCGTCACACTTGCGTGACCATCCGAGGAGCAGACGCGAGAGGGTAATCCAGCAGATCGCGTAGACTATGACACGGACGATGAGCGCTGTGCCGTTGAGGTACGGTGCTTTGATTTCGAGGAGGTGATTGCCTTCGCGGACAGCGGGATCGAGCCAAGTCAGGAGGATGCCTTGTGACGTTACCTCGATGATCGCGATCAGGATCAAGCAGACTGACGGGATCCAGATGAGCGAGGCAAGATTCTCGAACTGTCTACGGAGGGTGATGGACCATCCGGCGTTGAGTGCGTGGAAGACCATCGTCCAGAAGAGCGATCCGAGCGAGATCGCGAGGACTGTGAATAGACCGATCTCGATCCCGGCGAGCGCGTGGGCGACATTGATCGAGACGGCACCGACTGCGGCGACGACGAGACCAACGAGACCAAGGATCAGCATCGGGCGCCCGACCTTCGCTGCTGCGGATTTCGGGAGGTGGATGTTGTCCTCGTGCATTCGCGCGTCGCTTGCAATGCGCTCAAGACGATGGTTCCAATCGTGATCGGACAAGCCGGTCGCGTCTGGGGATGGACTATTAGCGGCTATCTGGCTCATCCTTCACCTCCATCGTTTGCAGATTCGGTCGCGGGCTGAGCGGGTTGCTCACCAAGCAAGGATTGATCGACTGTTGACGGATCAACATTCTGTGCGGCTTGCAACACACGCAGATATGCAACGATCGCCCAAGCTTCTTCTTGGTTGACCGCGTGCTTGTAAGAAGGCATGCGGATCTGTCCGTCTGGGGTGTAGAGCCCCTCGCGGATTACATGGAAGAGGTAGCCATCTTTCGCGGAGTCTTGTGAGCGATCGATGAAGCGTTGATCACCTGCAAGGTTTGCGGGAGCGATCGACCATAGACGACCGACTGTCCCTGAGCTACCTCCGAGTCCGTCGTAGCCGTGACATGCGGAGCAGTAGATGTTGAACTGTTCTTGCCCCTCAAGGATTAGTTCCTTAGTGACCGGCATCGGCATGCGATCGACATACTGGGGTGTCTCAGTGTTTGATGAACCAGCGACGAGTCCGAAGTAGAAGGTCTCATCGTCCTTGAGCATGCGAGCGCGATCAGCGACGATCTTGTTTGCCCACTCGGTGTTCTCGAGTCCAGAGGTATCGTGTGTCGTTGTTCCGAAGGGGATGGTTCCTTCGACGAGATCACGATTGGACTTGCCGTCGACGAAGAACTCGGTCTCGGACTGAGGCTTGAGCTTCGGTTGGTAGTCCATGTCTGGGAAGAAGCGGCGCGGCGGCTTATCGGTTCGATCTCCGCGGCAACCGGTCATGGCGCTCAGTGAAGAGCCGAGCACCACGAGTCCGAGGAGCATGGAGAGCCCCTTGGTCGCTTTGGATGTTGATGGATTGGTGTGATTCATCATGATTCCTTGGTCGGTACTCGGTGGTCCTTAGTCTTCGTCCTCGATGAGTGCGATCCCGGTGCCTCCGGCTTTCTCAAGCAGGGCGCGGGTTTCGCTCGGATCGAACTTTGGGTCTGTGGATTCGATAGCAATAAAGAAGCGGTCGTCGGAGACTTTGTAGAAACGCTCGTGTGAGAAGAGCGGGTGGTGGAAGCGTGGGAGCCCGTTGAGAGCGAGCATCCCGAAGATACACATGAACGCGGTCAGCAGGATGCCGAGCTCGAACATGATGGGGACGAACGGTTCCCAAGCTTCGAAGGGCTTCCCTTGCACGACGGTTGGGTAGAGGAACGCGGTGGTCCCCCACTGCAGCAGGACACCGATGCTCACGCCGGTGATCGCGGCGGCGCCGGCCATCATCGGGAGCTTGGTGGTTTTAATCCCCATCGCGGTTTCCATGTCGTGGATCGGGAATGGGGTGTGGACATCCCACTTGGAGTAACCAGCGTCACGGACGATCTCTGCGGCGTGATAGATCTTGGGAGTCTCATGGAACTCGGCGACCATGCCGTAGACGCGGTTACCGGATTCGCTGACATACTTGGGTGCTGGTTTGCGGACCAGCATCGGGAAGTAATCGGCGACAAATGAGATCAGTTCTTTGGGGTTCATTCGTTGATCTCCTTCCTTAGTGGTCGTCGTGCGTGTGGGATTGAGGCATCACGACCTTGAGCTCTGCGAGCGCGAAGACCGGGAGGAACTTGAGGAACAGCAGGAACAGCGTCATGAAGATGCCGCACGAGCCGACGAAGGTGAGGATGTCGACCCATGTCGGGAAGAACATGTGCCATTCACCTGGGAGGAATGCTCGGTGGATCGAGGTCACGATGATCACGAAGCGTTCGAACCACATACCAATGGTCACAGCGGTCGCGACGATCCAGATGACGAGCGGGTTCTGACGCATCTTGCGGAACCAGAACAGCTGCGGGAAGACCACATTGCAAATGATCATTGTCCAGTAGGCCCACCAGTACGGTGCTTTGGCTGGGTTGACACGGTTGTCCGCGAAGACAGCGAACTCGTATTCGTTGGCGCCGTACCACGCGATGAAGAACTCCATGCCGTACGCGAAACCAACCATGGTTCCTGTGAGCAGGAGGATCTTCGCCATGTTCTCGAGGTGACGCTTGGTGAGCAAGTCTGAGAAGTTCGGGAGGATGATCCGGAGCGGGATCATCAACCAGAGCACCATCGCGAATCCGCCGAACACAGCACCCGCGACGAAGTACGGCGGGAAGATGGTGGTGTGCCAACCTGGGATCACGGAGGTCGCGAAGTCAAAGGAAACGATCGAGTGCACCGAGAGCACAAGAGGCGTCGAGATGCCAGCGAGGATCA
>WUAJ01000204.1 GCA_009827215.1 Phycisphaeraceae bacterium | reverse complement strand
ACGCGGATCCTCATCCCGGAAACACCGCACGATCTGCAAGTACCGATCACACCCCGCGATCATCAGAATCTGCTTAAACAGCTGCGGCGACTGAGGCAGCGCGTACCACATCCCTTCCTGCTGACGCGAAGGCACCAAAAAGTCCCTCGCACCCTCAGGAGTTGACCTACACAGCATCGGTGTCTCGATCTCAAGGAACCCGTGCTCATCGAAGTAATCCCGGGTCAGCTTCGTCAACCGATGCCGAGTCTTCAGAATCTTCTGCATGTCGGGACGGCGCAGGTCAAGATACCGATACTTCAATCGAGTCTCTTCCGCCGGAAGATTCTTCTCATCGCTCGGAACAAACGGCAGCTTCTTCGTCTTCGAAAGCACCTGAAGCTCACCCGCAAGCACCTCGATCGAACCCGTCGGGATCTTGTCGTTCTTCTTCGCCCGCTCGCGCACCACACCCGTCACCGAGATGCAGTCCTCGTTCCGCAGACGATCACCCGCCTCGATCAGCTCCGCCGGCGCATCCTCGCTATCGAACACCACCTGCGTGATCCCATCGCGATCCCGCATGTCAACAAAGATCAATCCCGATCCATGCCCACGAAACGCGTTGACCCATCCATTGAGAGTCACCGTCGTCCCGATGTCCGATTCCCGAATCTGCCCGCAGCTGTGCGTCCGAATGCCCATAGTGATGCCCGTGCTTTCTTGGTTAAATCACCGATCGGAGCCAACTCCCCGATCGAACCAAGATCATAGCGCCCGCTGCACCCAAAGCCCCCAAAAACGCACCATCGAGCTCAAGGGCACCCCACCGCAAACGCCTGCAGATAAGCGCTGATATCGAGGAAGTTGAACGCCCCATTATCATTGAAATCCAGCTGTGTGCTCAGGAACACTGAGATATGCAAGAAGTTCAGATCCCTCTCCCCAGTCAGGTCCGCAGCACACGCCGCAGGTGTTCCCCAATGCACCCGCACCGATTCGTCCAGATCCGATGCTGTGATCACATCGATCGCGCCATCAAGATTCACATCACTCACAGCAATGGTCGCCGAATCCGGAGCAGGCAGCACCGCGACACACTCAAAAGTGCCATCCGCCTGCTGTTCCCAGACATGGTGCGTGTTGTTCCCTTGGTTCTCCGCAGACCCAGGAAACTCTCGACGCGAACTCGCCACTAAATCAAGCACCCCAGCACCCTGCGATTGTCTGTACACAGAGTCGACCGGATCCGCAACCTGACCTCCAGCCACAACCCCACACACGACACCATGAACAAGACCACAAACAATGAGCGAAGGCTTCCGTTGATCAAGAACTTGTAACAAATCATTCATCTGTATCACGAAAAAATTCAGTTAGGTATAAATCTCCCTTATTCTTATCGTCCAGCTCTCCTCGCTACAAGATCAAACTCCCGAAGCAAACAATAACAGAGGCCCGGACCACGACTATCGCCGCGTCCGGGCCTCACGCACAGGACATCAAATATCACCGGCACACAAACACGCCACTGGCGCAGAGTACAACCCCGATACTCCATCCACTATTTCAAGATTTTACAAAATCACGCCGCGGACCAACGTCCATCCTCCAGAGCATCAAAACCGCACTGGAACAACCGCATCTTCTTTACGGCCTCAGGATCGGTAAACCGGAACCCCACTTCAAACTTCCGGAACCCAATCTTCTTGCTCCACACAACCTCAGCCTCGCCGCAGTGTGTGCCTCTCTCAGAATCGATCCGCAGATCGATCACATCGTTGACCTCGAACTTTGGACGCTTGGTGTAAATCACCCGGATCCCAGTCGCCGAGAAATCCTGAACCCGCCCAGCACCTTCGCAGCACATATTCCGCGCTACAAACCTCGGAGAACGACGCCCCTCAGGTTTGTCCTGCTCGTCAATCATCTTCGCGATTGCAGTCCATCGGCTCATAACTTCTCAAATCGACCTGCAACAAACAAGGTTCCACACCAATACAGAATCAAATGATTGAAGCCGATGAAGCGTCGGTTCACCAATCACAATCGTCACAAACCAACCCGATTTCAGCCCGCTTCACCCTTAGGCTCTAACATCAGCTATGGATATCCTCAATGCTTATCCGGATCGACCCGGAAACCGCCCGATCTATACACCGCCCAACGGACCTCCGCAAACCGATCGCGTACCCCCCGCTGTATACGAAGCGATGCGAGAGGACAACATCACCGCCTACTTCCACGCCTTCTATAAAAGACTCTCGCAATCCTCCATCGCCCACATGTTCCCAAAGAGCGAGAAGAATCTCCTCCGCGCCGCCGACAAATCCGCCGCGATGTTCACTTTCCTCTTCGGAGGCCCGCACCTCTACCAGCAGCGCTACGGCCGCCCCATGATGCGAGCCCGCCACCTCCCATTCATCATCGACGAACCCGCACGCCAGGAATGGCTCCGCTGCTTCAAAGAAACCCTCGACGAAGCACCAGAGAAATACGCCATGCCCGCCGAGCACACCCAAAGCGTCTGGAAGTTCGTGTACGATTTCAGTAGTTGGATAGTCAACGCCCTGCCAGAATCGGAAGACTCATGATCACACACACGACTCGAACACTCATCATCACTTCGCTCCTGCTTCTCGCGAGCTGCTCCGAGCAGGTCCGCAAGGATGCAAAATCCAACAGTTCCTACAACGACATCAACCAGTCGGACATCAACACTGTGCTCGACAACTGGCACCTCGCCGCAGCCAAAGGCGATCTCGAACGCTACATAGGAGCAATGACTGAGGGCGCGATCTTCATGGGGACCGACGAGCACGAACGCTGGACACGTGCCGAGCTCCGCGTGTACGCCGAGCCACACTTCGCCGACGGACACGGCTGGACCTACACACCACGCGACCGATTCATCCGCACCAACGCCTACGGCGATGTCGCGTGGGTTGATGAAACCCTCGACCACGACCGCTACGGCGTCCTCCGCGGTACCGCCGTGCTGCGCGAGAACGGCGAGGTCTGGAAAATCGCGCACTACTCGCTGACATTCCTCATCCCAAACGAGCATGTAGGAGATGTCATGCGAGTCATTGGAGTAGCGAGCGAATGAAGCTGCGATCCAAGGACATCATCAACGCAATCTTCGCGTCGATGGGGTACAAGCTGGAACCGATCAGGACGAAGAACACGCCGAACGTGCTTGCTTCGGATCCGTTCGAGGCGCAGCGTGGCATACTTGAAAAGTTGGGAGTGTCCGATCCGGTGATTCTGGATGTGGGGGCGAACAAGGGGGACACGGCGGCGCTGTATCGCTCGATGTTTCCAGGAGCGAAGATCCACTGCTTTGAGCCGTTTCCGGAGACGATTGCTCAGCTTGAGGATCGGTTTGGGTCGGATGCGAACATCACGATTGTTCCCAAGGCGGTCTCGACGGAGGTGGGGGAGACGACCTTCTTTGTGAATCATGCGGCGGCGACGAACTCGCTGCTGCCTCGTCCAGAGCAGGATCGGTTGTATCCCGAATCCGCGGGTCCAAAGGGGGAGATCAGGGTTGAGACGGTGGATCTGGATTCGTACTGCGAATCGAAGTCAATTGATCGGGTGGGGATTCTAAAGCTCGATATTCAAGGAGGGGAGCTGATGGCCATCGGGGGAGCAGGGCGGCTGCTGTCGGAGCAGTTGGTGGATGTGGTATACAGCGAGATCCAGTTTGTACCTTTATACGAGGGGGCGGCTCAGCTTGATGGGGTGTGGTCGAAGATGCGCGAGCTGGGGTACACGCTGTTCGATGTGTACGACCTGCATCGCTCCGAAGGGGGGCAGTTGTTGTACGGCGATGCGTTGTTTGTTTCTCAGCGCGTGCAGGAGCAAGTGATTCGCGGGCTCGCCGGGAATCGGGCTTGAGTTGTTGGGTTGATTGCTGAGTTGATTGCTGGGCGGTACAGCTGAGCGGAGCGCGGTCTATCGCAGGACGATGATCAGCGCGTGGATGATCCCTCCGAAGAGGGTAAGCCAGAGGACGATGTTGATGAAGAAGTGGAGCGTGAATCCGACCTTCAGTCCCACGGCAAGCGGCGGGATGAGGATCGCGAGGATGATCATGATGAGCTGGTTTTCTTGGATGTCGGACATCTTTGGGCACTCCTGTAGGCGTTGATCTGGGCATTGTACCGGATCGCTGGGGCGCGTGCAGGAGTTTGCAGAGGGTGGTTGAGGACTTGCGGAGGGATTCGTGGTCTTGCTTTTGCTGCGCCATGTCGGCGGCGTCTTTGAGGGCGGCGAGGGATTGGAGGTGGGTTTGGGATTTGATGGTTTGAACGCGGGAATCGTTGATGGACTGGATCATGCTGATCGCGGATCGGTAGTCTTGGGAGTTGGTGATGGTGTTGAGCTGCGAGAGGGTGAGGCCGTGGATTTGGCAGATGAGGATGGGAGTCATCGCGGGATCGAGG
>WUAJ01000203.1 GCA_009827215.1 Phycisphaeraceae bacterium | reverse complement strand
AGAACAGGCGCGATCCGAATCGCATTGATCCCGACGAATCGACCATGATGACGAGGTCGAGGTTGGTTTCCTGCTGGTACTGCTTGACCTGCAGCTTGTCCGATCGTGCATAGACCTTCCAGTCCAGGTGCCGAATGTCGTCACCGGCAACATAGGGACGATGATGCGCAAACTCCACGCTGACACCGGTATACGGCGATCGGTGCTGTCCCGATCGAACCCCCTCGACGATCATTTTCGCGCGGAGTTCCATCGACGAGAGCCGAGCGAGCGTCTGAGGATGCAGGTACAGATGCGGATCAAATCGATCTGTGGGCGTAGTCGGTACACTCGGAGTCTGAGACATTGCTTTATCCTACCGTCAATCGCTGTCCGGGCTGCCCTCCCAAGTACCGAATCGCCGATGAAGTTGAGGTATTGCAGTGAATGACATAAAGACGGAAGAATCCATGGGCACCATCCAAGATCGAGTCCCATCGTCCAATATCAAGCGCATCGCTGTCCTTACAGGAGGCGGCGACTGTCCTGGACTCAACGCCGTCATCCGAGCCGTCACCAAAGACGCGATCAACCACGGCATCGAGGTATTCGGGATCGAGGATGGCTTTCTGGGTCTCGTCGAGGACCGCATCAGACCGCTCAATCTGGACGATGTCTCCAACATCCTCACGCAAGGCGGCACCATCATCGGATCCAACAACCGAGCGGATCCGCAGCATTTCCCAGTGGGAAAAGACGATCAGGGCAACACAATCTTCAAGGACCTCACCGATGTTTGCGTAACACACCTCAAAGTCCGCAAAATCGACGCGCTCGTCGTCATTGGTGGTGACGGAACGATGTCCATCGCGAAAAAAATCACGGACAAGGGATTTAACTGCATCGGGATCCCCAAGACCATCGACAACGACCTTCACGGCACAGACATCACCTTCGGATTCCAGACCGCGGTCCACATCGCGACCGAGGCGCTCGATCGTGTCCACTCGACGGCGGCGTCGCACCATCGAGTCATGGTCGTCGAACTCATGGGACGCAACGCGGGATGGATCACGCTCCACGCAGGAGTCGCGAGCGGCGCAGACATCATACTGATTCCTGAGATCGAGTTTGATATCGACATCATCGTTGAGCAATGCATCAAACGATCTCAGAAGGGCAAGCGCTTCACGATCATCGCCGCGTCCGAAGGCGCCAAACCCAAAGGCGGCGACCAGATCGTTGATCGCATCGTCGAGAACTCTCCCGAAGCGATCCGTCTTGGAGGGATCGCGAAATGGCTCGCAAACGAGATCGAAGAACGCACCGAAATCGAATCACGCTATGTTGTGCTCGGACATGTCCAGCGAGGCGGAACCCCAACCGCAGGAGATCGTGTGCTCTCCACACAGTTCGGGCACCACGCGATGGAACTGCTGAAGTTGGGCAAGACCAATCGGCTCGTCGTCATGCAGGGTGGTGTTCTCGGAGATGTCGAGATCACCTCTGCCGCAGACAAACAGCGATTGATTCCCGCCAATCATCCACTCATCGCCGCGGCGCGAAGTGTGTACACATGCTTTGGTGATTGAAAGAACCAAGAGCAGATTCCCAATACGCAGTGGAGGTCTTACACCATGCGATCATCTGGAATCTCATACTTGCTCTGGTTACTCAGTTTCGTCGGATTCTTCGGGATTCATCGCTTCTACAACGGCAAATGGATCACCGGACTCATTTGGTTCTTCACGGGTGGATTGCTGCTGATCGGACAGATCGTTGATCTATTCCTGATCCCTTCGATGACCCATCGCGCTAATGCGAAAGCACGCGCCGAGTTCGCACAGTTCGCGTAGAAGTTACGGACATCCATTCGCGTACTGCGCGAGGAACGCAGAGACATCGGTAAAGTTGAACTCCCCGTCCTGCGTAAAGTCTGCGATTGGATCACGATCGGAATACGCATCGAGAAAAGCGGAGATGTCTCTGAAGTCCAGAGAGCCGTCGGATGTTAGATCCGCAAGACACACACCTTCGCCGTCGATGGTCCAGAACGCAGAAAGCGATCCTGCACTGAGATCAGCGTCGAGGACTGTTGTCCCGATGTGACCCATCCTGATCTGAATCCGATAGCTCCCTGAGTCTGATTCGAGCGGGATATCCAGATCAAAGAACTCGCCGTTGACTTCAAAATCGAAGACCTGGAACTCGAAGAACGCTTCATCAAATCCACCACCGACTACTTCTTCGCTGAATACCTGAACGAACGCAAAGTAGCTGATCGATGAAGGGCCACCATTGTCGAGGAATCCCGCGATCCGGAGGGAGCCGTCGCCTTGGATTCGGAAGTCGTTTTCCATACCACACCTGAGCGTGTGGGAGAAGCTGATCCCGCCGGCGCCTACCGCACCTCGTGCTCCCATGTACTCCGCGCTCCCAGTAAAGAACCCATTGTCCTCGTTGAAGAAGGACATCATCGTCTGCGTCGTCGCGTGGAACAATCCGTCATCGGATTCGATCATCACGCTTGAAGTCGCGGGACCGAGCGTGTCAATCATCGAGACCTGGTCGTCGACGACCGATAACACATCCTCTTGATTGGTCCCGTCGAGCCGAATCTCAGAGTAGGACTCGATGCTCGACCGGATCGGAGTAGATCCTGCAAATGCAGATCCGCTTGCGACAAGCAAGCTCAACACACGGATAGTCAAAATGGGTGTCCAAGCCATTGGGAGTGATCTCTCTGAAGTCGCCGCAGTTATGCGGACGCATCGTAGAGACTACAGAATCTCTGCGGAGAATGAAAGTAAAAAACGGCATTGGGGGATGAATTTCGCGATCTCCTGATCATGTCTCATCTGAAGAGACCGCTGGTGTGACACCATTGGGAAGCTCAACAGGATGGATGAACATACTTGTGGAGATCAGCTTGGTGTTGGGACGCCGTTGTGATTGCTCAAAGATCTTCGTGACCTCGTGCAGATGCTTTCTGAGCGATTCTTGCTGATTAGGATCGAGCCAGCCGAACTGTGCGGACATCGCGTGGTCCTTTGATCCCAAAGGCGAGTTGTTGGGTTCAATATCCCCTCCCTCTCCGATCGATGATTCAATCCAACGCCGAGTCGCCTTTGCAGTCTGTTTCCCGGCCCAAGTGGCGCTGCGCTCGATGAGCTTGCAAAGAGCATCGACGGCTTCAGGGTCATCGCGATCCACGCTCAGATAGATGATGTTCCCATCTGCCGCGTACTGTTGAGCATTCCGCCCGCCAGTCGTTGTGGCACCGATTGGGTGAATGAGTTCAGCGTCAACAAGCGCATCGATGTGCCGATAGATCGACGCGGCGGATCGCCCAATATGCTCAGCAATCTCATGAATCGAAATCCCCTTGCGCTGTTCATCCTCGCAACTGCTCCCAGTCTGAAAGACAACCACCTGCAGGATCTGATCGCGAACCTGAGAACTGATCGCTTGAAAGTGCTTGGCGCTGCGGAGCACGATCGGTCGGTGATGTTCAGTAGAAGACGGGATGGCGGACATTCTTTTTGACATTTTTAACAATATGCAAAAAATTGATCGAATTCAGGGAACACTTCGTGTACTTTCTTCGCATCGTCTACGCACAGTACTGGAGGACAACACATGAGCATACATCGTACTGCATTCCTGATCACGGCTTTATTACCGGCATACATTGCCGGGATTGGGGTCTCGAATGCTTCAGAACCAAGCGGTCTGTACTTTCATCAGTTCGAGGGATCGTTTGACGGAACAGAGTGGTCCACTTGGGGACAACGCCCGTCGGACAATCGCTATGAGTTCAGCGATCTCACCAGCGACGGCACATTCTCAGGAACAATCGCTGAGAATGGCACAATCCAACTCGATAATGCACAAGGGACAGGTGCATTCACGAGCGACGACGAGGCATTCATCGACTTCACGATCTCAGGTGGATTCAACTTCCATTCAGAAATGCGCCGAGCTCCGCATACCGACGACCGATTCCCGGTCTTCATGCGTGATTCACAGCAAGGCGACACAGCGCTGAGTGGTCAATGGGAAGCGCATATCAGTGTAGTGGATCCCTGGAGCGGGAATGTCCTTGAGACAAGCTCAGAGCAGTTCGAAGTGCGCATCGAAGATGACACCATTCGGCTCACTGATGAATCAGGAACCTTCTACCAAGGAGTCTGGTTTGAAGATGACCAAGCGGGATTCCGTGTGATTCATCCTCGAGCTCGCATCCCGCGGTATCGCACTTTTGAGGGATCGGAGACCAACTTGGATCGAGACATTGTCGCGGACCTGAGACTCCTTGACGACGGATCGATGACTTTCGCACTCTTTGATCAAACGCGAGTACCAGTGGGATCGCAAGAACAGCAGATGCGATACATCGAGCTGACACGCGTGCCGAGTCCCTCTGCGATGATGGTTCTCGCGACTGGTG
>WUAJ01000202.1 GCA_009827215.1 Phycisphaeraceae bacterium | reverse complement strand
ATCATGGTCCTCGCCAATCCACAGATCGCGAACCTCCCGAACTGGGTCATCGGACTCATCGCCGCCGGAGGCCTCGCCGCGGCGCTCTCAACCGCCGCAGGTCTGCTGCTCGTGATCTCGACCGCTGTCAGTCACGATCTGATGAAGCGTGTGATTAAGCCGGACATCAGCGAGAAGAGCGAACTCTGGGTCGCCCGCGCCGCCGCGGGAGTGGGGGTGATCTGTGCCGGACTCTTCGGGATCTACCCTCCAGGATTCGTCGCGCAGGTCGTGGCGCTCGCGTTCGGACTCGCCGCGTCGAGCTTTTTTCCATGTATCTTGCTCGGAATCTTCTGGAAACGCGCCACGCGTGAAGGCATCGTCACCGGAATGATCTGCGGCATCGGATTCACCGCGATCTACATCACCCTCTTTCGATTCAACTGGGCAAACCCCATCCTCTCCATGCTCACCTCATGGGAATCAGGACAAGACAAATCCGACTACTGGCTCCTGGGAATCTCCCCAGAAGGCATCGGGTCCATCGGGATGCTCCTCAACTTCGCGATCGCGATCGTCATAAGCAAACTCACGCCTCCACCTCCGCAAGAGATCCAGGATCTCGTCGAGCACATCCGTGTCCCGAGCGGCGCCGGAGAAGCACACGAGATGCAGATCCCCCCCCCTCAGCAAGGCGACTAAGCAATACCCGGCTATCTCAGAACACTCAAGCGCTCTTCGAACTTTCGAGGAGCGCTTTGCACATCCGCTGCGATCGCATCGCGGCTTCCGACAACGGATACCGATCCTCATTGGATCGGCAAATAACATGCGCGATCACAATCGCGCCCTCGATCAGCACCGTGATCTCCTCGCTCAGCTCTTCCGGATCTTCATACCCCGCTTGGGCGCACAGATCCTGAATGTACTTCGTGATCATGATCTTGTGATCCGCCGCAATCTTCCGCGCCGGCATTTGTGCATCACAGAACTCCGCAGAGACATTGATGAACATGCACCCCTGGAAGTCGTCCGCGTTGAACCACTCATCGAGAAAGTCAAAGATCGCAATGATCCGATCGCGTGGATCAGCCGAGTCACGCTCGGCCCGCTTCATCAACGCATTACGGAACAACTCATCGCGTCGCCGCAGCGCCGCAACGATCAGCTCATCCTTGGACTTGAAGTGGTTGTAGAGCGTCATTCGACTGATGCCGCTCTCCTTGAGCACCAGATCCAATCCAGTCCCATGGAATCCATTGCGATAAAACACCCTCATCGCAGCATCAACAAGTTCTTCGCGTCTACTCGGCGGCATGTCGGACTCCATAACGGATCTATCTATACTCGATTGTACAGTCAATTCCTGCATAAACAATAAATTTTGCCCTCAAAATATTCGTTTTTGAATCAAATACTGCCCTTCGGAAGATTTTCCGGCAATTTTGACGATCCCGATTGAAATATACTGACTGATCAGTAAGTATAAATACGAAGCGAGGATCATGTGCATCCTCATGACAACAATCTGGTGCACACAAAAGGAGAAACCCCATGGCACGCATCGAACCACTCACCATCGACAACGCATCCCCAGCCGGCGCTGAGATCCTCAGCGCGATCAAAGGCAAGATCGGGATGGTCCCCAACATCTACGCCGCGATGGCGCACTCGCCCGCCGCACTCGGCGCCAAGCTCTCGTTCGACGAAGCATTCGGAAAGTCCACGCTCTCCGCAGCCGTCAAGGAACAGCTCGCCCTCGCGATCGCCGGAGCAAACAGCTGTGACTACTGCGCCTCAGCGCACACCGCCATCGGCAAGGGCGCTGGACTCGACGACGCAGAACTCGGGAGCAACCTCGCCGGGAACGCAAGCGATCCCAAGGTTCAAGCGCTGCTCACACTCGCGAAGAACATCGTCGCTACCCAAGGCAATCTCTCCGACGACCAGGTCGCCCAAGCACGCGATGCCGGCGTGACCGACGCGGAACTCGTCGAAGTCGTCGCGACCGTTGCGATCAACATCTTCACCAACTACTTCAACCACATCGCCGCGACCGACATCGACTTCCCAGTCGTCAGCACCGAAGCCGTCGCTTCGTAACCAAACACACAGAGATCCCTCTCGCTCAGAGCTCAACGCTGCCCTGAGCGAGGGGAGGTCTCATCCGATCCCATTGCAAAGGAAATGAAATGAACGCCACCCAAACCATGCTGGCGAGCGCCGTCGGTGCGCTCTCAACTCTCAGCACCACCACACTCGCTACAGAACACCAGTTCCCGACAACGCTGTCCCAAGATCAGCACACGCCACACATCCGATACAACACCGAAACCATCGAAGGACTCGAGATCTTCTACCGCGAAGCTGGAACAGTTGGGCAGCCCCAGCTCGTGCTCCTCCACGGCTTCCCAACCTCGTCGCACATGTTCCGCGATCTGATCGATGACCTCAAAGACGATTTCCACATCATCGCGCCGGACTATCCAGGATACGGCATGAGCTCGATGCCCAGCACCGATGAGTTCGACTACACCTTCGACAACATCGCTCAGATCATCGACACATTGCTAGAGCGAAAGGGCTTCAACAACTATGTCCTCTATGTCATGGACTACGGCGCCCCAGTCGGATTCCGCATCGCAACAGAGCACCCCCACAGAGTCGCGGGATTCGTCGTCCAGAACGGCAACGCCTACGAGGAAGGCCTCCAGGAGTTCTGGAACCCCATCAAGCAGTACTGGAAAACAGCAGCACAAGAAGATCGCGACGCGCTCCGCGGATTGCTCACCCTCGAAGCAACCAAGTGGCAATACACCGAAGGCGTGCGCGATGAATCCATGATCTCACCAGACAACTGGTTGGTCGTCCAGCCGCTACTCGATCGCGAGGGAAACGACGAGATCCAGCTCGACCTGTTCTACGACTACCGCACCAATGTCCCGCTCTACCCAAGCTGGCAGCAGTACTTCCGCGAGCATCAACCCCCGATGCTGATCACCTGGGGGAAGGGAGACCACATCTTCCCCGAATCCGGAGCGCACCCATACATGCGTGACCTCCCTGATGCAGAAATGCACATCCTTGAGACCGGACACTTCGCGCTCGAAGAAGACGGCGACCTCATCGCGGACCTCATCAAAGACTTCATGAATCGTCTGAACAGCGTCACACTCGCTGATTGACTCTCTTCCTCGCTCCACGGATTGCGTCGGCGAAAGCCGGCGCGGTCCTTTTACTCTCAAGAACACTCGATCTCAATGAGGAGATGATCATGCCGTCACCTACCGATATCCGTCCGCCGTTCACCAAGCAGTCCGCGCTCGCGAAGGTCCAAGCGGCACAAGACGCGTGGAACTCACGCGATCCCAAACGCGTCGCGCTCGCGTACACCGAAGATTCTCAGTGGCGTAATCGTGATCAGTTTTTCACAGGTCGTGCCGCGATCGAATCGTTCCTTCAAGACAAATGGTCCAAAGAACTCGACTACACGCTCATGAAAGAACTCTGGTCCTTCACCGACAACCGCATCAGCGTTCGCTTCGAATACGAGTGGCACGATGAGCAAGGCCAATGGTTCCGAACCCACGGCAACGAGCACTGGGAGTTCGATGAATCTGGACTCATGGCACATCGAGACATGAGCGCCAACGATGTGCCAATCGACCAAGCGGATCGACGCTACTGAGCCGGATCAACCTCTATTCCACCCAAGCAGGTCCGATTCGCATAGAATGCTCCAGCGTGGATGTCACGTTAGAGGAGCTATTCATGTCCGACAAATCGATCGAATCCGTACTGCAAGAGAATCGCGTTTTCAATCCACCAACCGCCGCTGAAGTCGGCGCCTCCGAGTGGCTCATCTCCTCGCTCGATCAGTACAAAGAAATGTATGACCGATCCATCGCGGATCCTGAATCCTTCTGGTCAGAAGTCGCCGAGGACTTCCACTGGTTCAAGAAGTGGGACACCGTTCTCGAATGGAACGCTCCAGACGCGAAGTGGTTCAACGGCGGGAAGACCAATGTCTGCTACAACTGCGTCGATCGACAAGTCGACAACGGCTACGGTGACCAACCCGCGATCATCTGGGAAGGGGAGCCTGTCAACGACTCCGGCGCTCCAGTAGATCAACAAACCCTCACCTACAAAGACCTCCAGACCGAAGTATCCAAACTCGCCAATGTTCTCAAGTCCAAAGGCATCGGCAAAGGCGACATCGTCACCATCTACATGGGCATGGTCCCGCAGCTCGCGATCGCGATGCTCGCGTGCGCTCGCATCGGCGCGCCGCACTCTGTGATCTTCGGAGGTTTCAGCGCCCAAGCGATCGCTGACCGTGTCGGAGACGCCAACTCCAAGATGATCATCACCTGCGACGGATCATGGCGCCGAGGCAAAGTCGTCCCGCTCAAAGACAATGTCGACGAAGCCATCCAACTCATGCAAAACAACGGCAACCAACCCGTCGAGCATGTGCTCTGCTTCGGACGCTGCCACAACGA
>WUAJ01000201.1 GCA_009827215.1 Phycisphaeraceae bacterium | reverse complement strand
GCCGTAGGAGAACCTGCGGCTGGATCACCTCCTTTCTAAGGGATTTCCTTAGACTTGATTGTACGAAACCCTGATTGGGAATCGTCCCGGTGCGAACCGGATCAAGACTATGAGCATATTCTTGCCTCCCACTACATTGATCTCTCGCGAGGTTCAATGGGGAGATAGTGACTTGGTAACAAGTCATGAAGATGGACCCAACTGTTCACAGGTCAAAAGCCGCGAACGAAACCTGCTTCAATAAGCAGGTTTTTTCGTGCGCCGATCGCACAACACTCGATCATGAACTCACAGAGTAGGATGAGTTGAGCGTTAACTTGGCTTTTTCTTCTTGCGAGGCGTGTGGCGAACGATGTTGCCGGTCACCAGATACAGGATCCCCTCAGCGATATTCCCGAGAAGGTCCCCCACTCGTTCAAGCTCGCGTGCGATGCGATAGATCAGCATGTAGTTCGAGGCGTTCTCCGGATCATCTTCGATCATGTCGCTGATCTCATCGAACGCTTGCGAATCGAGCTTGTCGATCGCACGATCCTGCTGCACGACGGACTTCGCGAGCTCCGCATCGGTGTTGACCACCGCTCTGAGCAGTTGCTCACACATGACTGGGATCCGCTCTCCCATCTCACGCAATGATTCGGGCCATTGGAAGTCCTCGGAATCGAGCTTGCTCATGATCTTGTTGATCGATGACGCGTGATCCGCGACGCGCTCGATGTCGGAGTTGACACGAAGGATGAACGCGATCAAGCGGAAGTCCGCCGCGAATGGGTTTTTGAGCGCGAGGATTCGATAGCACTCCTGCTCGATGCGGACTTCTTCCTTATCGATCTCCTTCTCGATCTTGGAGATCTGCTTACGCGAGGATTCGTCCATTTCCCAGAGCGCGTTGATCGCAAACTTGATGATATCGATCGCTTGCGCCGCTTCGCGGATCATTCGTCGGCGAACTTTGGCAAGGTCTTCGTCTAACGCGATCTCGTTGGATGCTAAAGGCTCCAGCGCGTCGGTTGTGGTATCGGTCTCGTGTTCGTGTGGCATGATCGTCCTGTGAACGGCCCGCGCCGGTCCATCGGTGCGGATTGGAATCACCAATCATAGTAGAAATTGCTGATTTATACCTGTTTTCTGCACGCAAACCAAAGAAAAACGAACGAATGCCCCTTGTACAAGGCTTTATCCACCGGGAGTGATCCATTCCAGAATCCCACGAGCGAGCGCCATCGGTGAGTTGAATGGCTTGTTGAGACGCAGGTAGATCTCCGAATACGCCTCACCGGCCGCGGTCCGCGCATTGGTCTGAGCGAGATCCGCACCCACCACGCTGACCTTGATCGGAGCGCCTCGGAATACATCGGAGACACGATCAGGGTCCGCCGAGAGCAGGACAATGTCGCTGCCGCGCGTGCTCATCGATCGGATACTCAGCGACTGACTCGCGGCTCGGACCCTCGCACGCACGATCAACCTCCGAACCAGTTCTGGAGGCGCCGTGTACGCACTCGTGAGATCCTCCACGACCTGATCAATCTGTTCCTGCGTGCTCGACGTCGCGAGGCGGCGGTAAACCTCGATCCGCCGAGCATCGGATGGGATGTACGCTTTGGGGATGTATCCAGTGAGTCCGATGTCGATACTTGTGTGCGTGATCTGATCCTTGAGATCGGTGTTGGTCAATCGCTCCACTGTCTGGTCGAGGAGCTGACAGTACATCTCGTATCCGACCGCCGCGATGTGTCCCGATTGCTCCGCTCCCAGAAGATTCCCGGCTCCACGGATCTCAAGGTCCCGCATCGCGATTTTGAATCCCGCGCCGAGCATCGAGTATTCCTCGATCGCTTTGAGCCGTTTCTGTGCGACCTCTTTGACTGTCCGATCCTCTGGTAGCAGCAGATAGCAGTACGCGCGTTGATGGGATCGTCCCACGCGTCCACGCAGTTGGTGGAGTTCAGAGAGACCGAAGCGATCCGCATCGTTGATGATCATCGTGTTCGCCGTTGGGATATCGATTCCGGCTTCGATGATCGTGGTTGAAACGAGGATGTCCGCTTGACGGCGCATGAACTTGAGCATGACGGATTCGAGTTCTTTGGGATCCATCTGCCCGTGTCCGAAGATCACGCGTGCATCAGGAACAAGGGCGCGGACATCCGCGGCGACCGATTCAATGTTATGGACACGATTGTGCACGAAATACACCTGACCCTCGCGCGCCAGTTCACGCTCGATCGCCCGCTGAATCCGATGCTTATTGAATGGGATGACCTCTGTCACGATCGCACGACGATCGACAGGAGGCGTCGTGAGCGAGGAGATATCCCGCAATCCCAGCATCGACATATGGAGAGTTCTAGGGATCGGGGTCGCGCTGAGTGTGAGCACATCGACCGTCAATCGCAACTGCAGCAAGCGTTCCTTGTGCTCGACGCCGAAGCGTTGCTCCTCGTCGATGATGACCATGCCGAGGTTTGCGAATCGCACATCCTTGGAGAGAATGCGATGCGTCCCCACCACAATGTCCACGCGTCCCAGTTTGAGATCCTCGAGCGTTCGCTTGACTTCTTTCGTGGATTTGAAGCGTGAGAGCGACTCAACACGGAACGGGTAATCCGCGAATCGTTGACGGAAGGTCCGTTCGTGCTGCTCAGCAAGCACTGTCGTCGGCACCAAAACCGCAACCTGCCTCCCCGCTTCGATGGCTTTGCACGCGGCGCGGATCGCGAGTTCTGTCTTTCCGAATCCCACATCGCCGCAGATCAAGCGGTCCATCGGTCGTGTAGACTGCATGTCCTTCTTGATTTCGATCATCGCAGCGAGCTGATCGTCGGTTTCGTCGTATGGGAACTCGGCTTCAAACTCTGTAAATAGCTGCGAATCGGATGGGTATTGGAATCCAGGCACATGTTCGCGAGCCGCTCTCACACGGAGCATCTCGCTCGCGAGATCCTTCACGGACTCAGCGACGCGTTGTTTCTGCGCTTTCCACTTCTTCCCACCGATCGAGCTCAGCGGCGGTTTGCCTGAGAATCCTCCAACATACTTCTGAACAAGATCAATCTGAGCACACGGCACATGGAGTCGGCTCTTGCCTTTGAACTCCAATGTCAGAAACTCTTCCTGATCCTCCTTGCGTTTCTTTGCTTTGGGTCCAAGTTGTTGTTTCTGTTTCGCGGTACCAGAGGCATCGAGGATCGTGAGTCCGACGAACTTTGCGATGCCGTGGTCCGCGTGGACGACATAATCCCCTTCCTGGATATCGAGGAAGGTGTCCATCGCGCGTCCCGCGCGGATCTTCGTGATGCGCCGGCGCACGCTCGATCGGTGGAGCAGTTCTCCAGAGGGGACCAATGCGAATCCGCATGGTGAATCATTGTCCGGATCGTGTTCTCTCCATAGGAATCCTCTGCGAATATCGATGATCGATCGCTCAATTTCCGCTTTGGGCGCATGGATCGAGATCAGCTCTCCCAATCGAGCGAACTCCCCTTCGGAGTTGCACGCGAGGATGACCTTCCCCACTTCGCTCGCGAGTTCTCCGAGTTCCTTAATCGCTTCTCCGGTCTCGCGATCAAACGGCGGCACGGGTTCCACTGGAAGCGTGACGAGCGTGTCGGCACCGGACTTCCCAGCCGAGAACTGGTTGAGCTCCGCGAGTGCGTGGAAACGGGTTTCAAGCAGTTTCAAAACCGCAGGCGGGCCAAAGATCGTGCGTCCATCGTGGACGCGTTCGTAGTACCCTCTCCCCTGCTCAATGACCTCGAAGGTTTCCGCAATGATGACGAGCGCCTCATTTGGGACGGATTCAAGGAAGGACTGGTCATCGCTGGATTCTTCGAGGAACTCGGATCCCGAAGCCGCGAATTGGGCTTTGTCGACTTTGCGATCCGATCCCATCGTGTCTAGATCGATCTCCGCGATCGTCTCGAGTTCATCACCAAAGAAGTCCAAACGCACGGGCATCGATGCGGCATCAGGATCTGCACCCCCACCGCTCCCACTCGCTGGGAAGATGTCGATGATCCCGCCTCGCATCGCGAACTGCCCTCCAGATTCGATCGTGTCGGCGCGTTCGTAGCCGTGATCGCTGAGCCACTGGATCAGTTCGCTCGGATCGATGCTCTCTCCGACGCTCACCTCGCGGATCAGCGACGCGCCTCGGCTCAGATCAGGGATCGGCTGCATGAGCGCCGCGATCGGTGCGATGATCACGCCGTTGATATTCCCCGCTTCGATATCACGCGCGATGATCAGGCGCTGAGTGAACAGTTCTGCGGAGATGCTCGATTCGCCGGGAGAGAGTTCAAGCGCCGGGAACAAAGTCGCGGCATCGGGGTCAATCGCTCCGATCTCTGCGAGCAGGTCCTCTCCCTCATCGAGGTGGGCGCAGACGATCACAACAGGTCGTTTGGTGCGTTGGTGTAGCGCCAGTGCGGTCACTGAGACTGAACTTCCACAGGATCCGGTCGCGATGACACGATTCCCGTCGTCCAT
>WUAJ01000021.1 GCA_009827215.1 Phycisphaeraceae bacterium | reverse complement strand
GCGCGTCAGCTCAAAGAGCATCAGGATCGCGGTCATCGGCGCGAAGGTCGCGCCGGCGACGACCGCCGCCATCCCGACGAGCGCGTAGCTCGCGGGAGACCCCCCTGACGGGATCAGTCCGAGCATGTCGAGGATCAAGCCGTAGGTCCCGCCGACCGTCGCGCCGATGAACAGCGACGGCGCGAACACGCCTCCGGAACCTCCCGATCCGAGCGTGCAGCTCGTCGCGACGATCTTGGCAAACAGCAGCAACCCGAGCGTGATCACCGCGCTCCACGTCACGTCCGCGGCCGTGAAGTGCAGCGGATCAAGCAGAGAGCGGATCATCGCGTATCCGTTCCCGAAGAACACCGGGACCGGAGAATCCACAGGCACCAGCGTGCTCGTGTCCAGTGCGTGGCACGCACGCTGTCCGACCATCCCAAGCATCCCCAGCAGCAGCGCTCCGAGGACGGGCTTGAGGATCCGATGCAGATTCACGCGCCCAAACGCGTCCTCCGCGATGTGCAGCATCCCCACAAACATCCACGAAGCTCCGGCGCACACCAATCCGAGAATCATGTAACTCGGGAGTTCAAGCAGCGTGAATAAATATCCCGACAACTCGAACGCGAAGATCGCGTCCTCGCTCGGGAGGACGACCTGCGTGAACGCGGTCGCAAACACCGACGCCATCACGATCGGCGTGAACGTCCGGAGCGAGAAGTCGCGCAGCAGGATCTCGAGCGCAAAGAACACCCCCGCGATCGGCGCGTTGAAGATACTCGCGATCCCCGCCGCAGCGCCGCATCCAACGAGCGTGTTGATGTGCTTGCGCTCAATACCAAGCCGCTGCGCCATGCTTGACCCGATCACGGCCCCCGCTTGAACGATCGGACCTTCCGCACCCGCCGAGCCGCCCGTGCCCACGGTGCAGATTGAGCTTACGACTTTGATGAAGCCCACACGCTTCTTGACGATCCCGCCGCGCCGGACGATCGCGTCGAGCACCTGAGGCACGCCATGCCCCGCCGCTTCACGCGCGAAGAAATACACCAACAGTCCAGTCACCAGCGCCCCCACCATCGGGATCAACGGCATCAACCACAGCCG
This sequence comes from Phycisphaeraceae bacterium, assembly GCA_009827215.1. Taxonomy (GTDB): domain Bacteria; phylum Planctomycetota; class Phycisphaerae; order Phycisphaerales; family UBA1924; genus UBA1924. The sequence goes on along the minus strand of WUAJ01000021.1, from coordinate 19,224 downwards.
GGACCCGTCAGTCCCCTGCAGCTCTCCCTGAAGATGTTCCGTCCAATGCTCGACACGCTCAAGCGTCCACGCAAACCCGATCGCTGCGAGCGCTGTCAGGATACCGATCACCGCGCCGATGATGTTGAGCCACCCGTCCGGATGATCGTGCACCCAGCGCCCGATCTTGCGGACAAACTGCTTCGAGTTGGTGCTCATCAGCAAGCTACTCATCGCTGACATGGTACGCAGATGACTCTGCTCGCTGGGTAATCTTTCGAATCAAGCTTTCGCTTCGCGAGGATCTTCAAGCAAGACAAGCTCTTCAACAGTCGGAGCGTTCTCAACAGGCTTGCCCTTGCTATCCGTCAACGGCGTGCCGTCCATCCGCTTGATAATCGGGACAGGATGCGCCGCTTCGTGCTTCGAGAGCTTCGCTTCCAGATCCGCGCGTTCGTGTTCTTCCAGCGCCGTCCACTTCCCGCGTCCTCGACACTTCGGGAATCGCGAGCATCCGAGCCAAGGTCCTCGTGCTCCATTGCGGAGATTGAGCGGACTCTGACAAGTCGGACACTCCAGCTCCGTTTCCAGCGGAGGCACACTCGGCGCATTGACATACCCCTTTTTGTCGATGTTCAGGATCATCCCGTCGTCGTTGGTCTCGCCTTCTTCGAGCGGGGTCGTTAGGAACGGCCCGAATCGACCTGTCTTACGGATCATCGGACGTCCAGTCTTGGGACACTTCACATCCACAAACTCCGCCATCTGAGGCCGACCCTGTCGATCGCACGGACACGCCCAGTTGCAGTCGGGATAGGTCGCACAGCTGAGGAACCGCCCGTTCTTCCCGAATCGGTAGACGAGAGTCGAGCCGCACTGCTCGCATCGGTATTCCTCTGGAGCCGGACGCGTCTCCGCCTTTGCGTGCGTCATCTCTTCGTGAGCGCGTTCCAAGCTTTTGGAGAACCGCTCATAAAAGCCCTCGAGCATCTCGATCCAATCGAGGTGTTCATCCTCGATCGCGTCGAGCTTGCCTTCCATGTCGCGTGTGTACCCCAGATCCATCAGGATCGGGAATCCCTCGACGAGTTTGTCGGTCACGACCATCCCCAGATCCGTCGCCCAGAACGCGCGTTGGATCTGCTCGACATACTTGCGATCCTGGATCGTCTGGATAATGCTCGCGTAGGTTGATGGACGACCGATCCCCTCGGATTCGAGCGTCTTGATCAGACTCGCTTCTGAGAATCGTCCCGGAGGTGCAGTAAACTTCTGCGCCGGCTCGATCGCAAACGGATACATGGGCTGCTTCTCTTCGAGCTTGGGAAGATTGAGCTCGTCGCCGCTCGTCGGAACTCCCGATACTCGGTAGTGACCATCGAACGCGAGGGTGCGCCCGTTCGCTTTGAACAGCGCCTTGTTCCCCTCGCCCCCTCGGATCATGACGCTCGTCGCATCCCACTGCGCCGGAACCATCTGACACGCGACAAATCGCTCCCAGATCAATCGGTACAGCTTGAGCTGATCAGGTTTGAGCGAGCTCGGGAGCGAGTCGGGATGACGCGTGACATCCGTCGGACGGATCGCTTCGTGCGCTTCCTGCGCGTCCTTGTTGGTCGTCTTGAAGAAGTTGGGTTTTTCAGGGAGGTACTTGTCGCCGTAGGTTTTCTTGATGTGTCCACGCACCGCGTTGAGCGCTGAACCATCAATATGTGTCGAGTCGGTACGCATATAGGTGATCAGACCCGTTGGTCCTTCGCCTGGGATGTTCACACCTTCGTACAACCCCTGCGCGGCTCGCATCGTGCGCTGAGCGCCGAATCCGAGTCGGCTCGACGCCGCTTGCTGCATCGTCGAGGTGATGAACGGCGGAGCTGCACGCGACCTAGTCCGCTTGGTCTCGATCAACTCGATCGTGTACTTCGTTTTCGCGTCGCAGGTCCCAGAGATGTTCCGCACCCAACGCGCTGGTCCCACACCATCGCTGTCTTCTTTGACTTCGCTTTGGATGTCTATCAAGCCACACGCATCAACAACATTCTCGATCTCACTGCTCAGATCGTGCGATCCAGAATCGGAGAACGCTTGATTGACTTCTTCGCGCCGCTGCTCGATCGTGTCGTGAGTGAGTACTTCCAGTTCAGGGACAATCTTGGACGAGAGAATCCGAGGATCAAACTTCTTCCCATCAAACTCGACGAGCTGAGCGCGGACGGTGTTGTTCTGCGCGAGCCAGCCATTCTGCACCTTAATGCTCGGACCTTTGCCCTTCTCATCGACTTCGCTGATGAACTTGGTCCACTGCGGACCGAGCTTCGCGGCTTGGTCCGCATCGAGCGCAAAGTTCCCTGTCACTGTCCAGTATTCATCAGGAACAAACGCTTCGATCGCACGCTCACGCTCCACGACCAATCGCACCGCGACGGATTGCACGCGCCCCGCGCTCAGACCACGCGCGACCTTTTTCCACAAAAGAGGCGAAACCTGATACCCAACAATGCGATCCAGGATCCTTCGCGCCTGCTGCGCATTGACACGCTCTTCATCGATCGCGTGTGGATTATGGAACGCACGCTCGATCTCCGCTTTGGTGATCGAGGAGAACATCACACGCTGCGCTTCTTTGGAATCAATTCCGAGCTCTTGCGCCACATGCCACGCGATCGCTTCCCCCTCGCGATCGAGGTCGGTCGCGAACCAAACTTGTCCGCCAGTGGACCGCGCATCCTTCGCAGCTCGTTTGAGGTCCTTGACCACCTGCTCCTTGCCGCTGAGCACTTCATAACTCGGCTGGAATCGCTTGTCGAGCTTCACGCCGGGAACTGGATCCTTGACACCCTTCGGGTTTTTGGATGGAAGATCGCGTACATGCCCCACCGATGCGAGTACGACATACTCATCACCAAGGTATTTGTTAATCGTCTTCGCTTTCGCAGGAGATTCCACGATCACGAGGGACTTGCCCTTTGCAGCGCCAGCTTTGTAGTTGCTTCCGAACTTCCGACCCGCCGCCTTTTTGGTGGTCTTTTTCGAAGCCGCCTTGGAGACCTTTTTCGTGGTCTTCTTGGTCGTCTTCTTCGCCGTCTTTTTCGCGGCTTTCTTGATCGTCTTCTTAGATGCCGTCTTCTTGGCCATGAACGCCTCTCGTTGGGACTATCTGCTCACAGATTGCTCAAATCAGGACCCGCTTCTCCAACCAAGTTCAGCCAGATCGCGATCTATATATATAGATAGCCTGAGCCGACACGGAACGCGCGATCTGAGCATTTGTCAAGTCCACCCACCATCATTCAACCGAGGAATGTCCGATAACGCGACACCGTTTCCTTATGCTCAGCCTTGTTTGATTGAGCGCCCCGAATCCCGCTCAATGTGCTCAAATCACGCATTCCCGTGTCTGAATGATCCTATTGAGCCTTGTTCTGTGTCCCTCAGACCTACGCTGTCTTCATGCCGAGTAATTTTCAGGAAGTCAACTTTGATGGTCTGATCGGACCGACCCACAACTACGCTGGACTCTCCGCCGGGAACATCGCCTCGCTCTCCAATGCCGGTGGTGTCTCCAAACCCAAAGCCGCGGCTCTCCAGGGTCTCTCCAAAATGAAAGTCCTGATGGATCTAGGTCTCACCCAAGGCGTGCTCCCCCCTCAACAGCGTCCAGATCTGAGCTTCCTCCGGCGCATCGGATTCGAAGGATCTGATGCGCATGTGCTCGCTCAAGCAAACGACACCGATCCCACGCTCCTCGCCGCGGCGTGGAGTGCAAGCAGCATGTGGGCCGCGAACGCCGCGACTGTTTCTCCGAGTCCCGACACCAAGGACCACAAAGTCCACCTCACCCCGGCAAATCTTGTCTCCAATCTCCATCGCTCACTTGAGCATCCCACCACAACACGCGCACTACGGATGATTTTCAGAGATGATTCCCACTTCTTTGTGCACGATCCGCTCCCAGACCAGGCTCGCTTTGCTGATGAGGGAGCCGCGAACCACATCCGATTCGCATCTGCGCACGACCAACCAGGTATCGAGCTCTTCGTCTACGGCGTTGATATTCACGATCCAACCAACAGCGCTCGCAACTATCCATCGAGACAAACACGAGCCGCGTGCGAAGCGATCGCACGCACACACCAGCTCGATCCTTCTCGAGTGATCTTCGCGCGACAGCATCCCGACGCGATCGACGCGGGAGTCTTCCACAACGATGTCATCGCGACGGGGAACGAGTCCGTGTTCCTCTACCACGAGCAAGCGTTCGCGACCTCGCGCTCGATGCTCACTGATCTCGCATCACCACTCGGCAAGCCGCTCACCACCATCGAAGCACACGACACAGACTTCTCACTCGAAGACGCGGTCAAAAGCTATCTGTTTAACTCACAAATCGTCACGCTCCCAGACAACTCCATGGCCCTCATCGCGCCGCTCGAGTCCAGCGAGAATCCTCGCGTCAGTGCTTTCATTGATCGGATGATCGAGACGACAAGCAATCCGATCAACGCCGTCCACTACCTTGATGTCCGAGAGTCGATGCGCAACGGCGGAGGTCCAGCATGCTTGCGACTGCGTGTGCCTTTGTCTGACACTGAACTCAGTGCCGTCCATCAAGGGGTCATCATGACCAACGATCTCCACGCTCGATTGGTGGAGTTTGTGGAACGGACTTATCCAGACGAACTCACACAAAGTGATCTCCTTGATCCGCAACTCGCGGATCGGTGTGTCCAAATCCTTGATGAGCTCACAACTATTCTGGACCTCTCTGGGTTGTATCCCTTCCAGCACTAAGTGCGCAGAATTCGCCACACCTTTTGATCGAACCTTGCTGTTGATGTCAGCGGGTGCTTTTTGACACGCACTTCTCGCATCGAAATAAACAGCCCCACGCGTAAAGCCCGATAGAAGGTGGACACAATGGCATAAATCGCCCCTTGAACTGGGGGGCAGCACAATCCGCGTTCACACAGGAGTCCCTGTCATGTCCGACGACCATCATGTACCTACCGCTGCACACGGCTTGAACCCTGAGCCGGGTGAACGCCTCGCGCGACCATTCACAAGATTCGCGAAGCTCTCCAGCTCCGGCGGGATCGTCCTGCTGCTCATGACCGCGATCGCGATGATCTGGGCGAACTCCAAGTACGCCGATACCTACAACGAAATCTTCTACAAGACCAAGACCACCATCGCTGTCTCAATCGAGCCGGATCATGCTGACTCTGGAGCGCATCACGGCGAAGCGGACCTACACACGACCGATCACAGCGAAGATCACGCCGAGTCCGCGATTGAACACGCCGCTGACGAGATCGAAGAAACTATTGAAGATCACTCCATGGTCGCCGAAGGCAAGGACGCTCACGCCGACGACGGGCACGATGGGCACGGCGGGCACGGTTGGATTCCGGTGACCGAAGAACCCATGTGGTATCAACAGCACTCCTCGGCGCTGTGGATCAACGATCTGCTGATGGCGATCTTCTTCCTCGTTGTCGGACTGGAAATCAAACGCGAGATCCTCGTCGGCGAGCTCGCATCACCCAAGCGAGCCGCACTCCCGATCTTTGGTGCTCTCGGCGGGATGATCGGTCCGGCACTGATCTTCGTCGCGTTCAACTTTGGAAAAGAAACCATCGGTGGTTGGGGTATCCCGATGGCGACCGACATCGCGTTCGCAGTCGGTATCCTTGCGATGCTCGGATCGCGCATCCCGAACTCACTCAAAGTATTCCTCACCAGTCTCGCAATCGTCGATGACCTTGGCGCGCTCGTCGTGATCGCGGTGTTCTATACAGAGAATCTCGAGCTCGCATATCTCGGATACGCCGGCTCCATCGTCGCGGTCCTGATGTTCATGAATGTCCTGCGTGTGCGCTGGATAACGCTCTATCTCGTGATGGGACTCCCGTTGTGGTACTTCGTGTACATGTCAGGAGTCCACGCGACCATCGCGGGCGTGCTGCTCGCGTTGACCATCCCAGCGCACGCACGCGTCAACGCGGTCAACTATGTCTTCTCTACGCGTAAGGCGCTCGATGTGTTCGCAAACGCGCACGATGATCCGGAGTACGATGTGACCGAATCATCGGAACGCCGTGCCGCAGTGAACGCGATCATGCACAACTCGCGCATGGTCATGCCACCGCTTCATCGCATCGAGCATGTGCTCCATCCTTGGGCCGCATTCGTCATCATCCCCGTCTTCGCGCTTGCGAACGCCGGGATCCCGATCCACGGCGGGATTTCTGAGAACCTATCCGATCCAGCAGCGATCGGGATTATCCTCGGCTTGGTCATTGGTAAACCACTCGGAATCATTCTCCTGTGCTACCTTGCGTGCTTGATGGGAATCGCGTCGCTCCCTCGCGGCGTGTCGTGGCGCCACATCCTCGGCGCCGGCTGTCTCGGCGGGATTGGATTCACCATGGCGATCTTCATCGCGAACCTCGCGTATGCGAACAACATCGCGCACCTAGAGCACGCGAAGCTCGCGATCCTTGTCGCGTCCGCGATCTCAGCGATCGCTGGAGCTGTGATCTTGCTGACATGCAAAGCACGACCCGAGCCGGAGCCAGAAACCATGGGACCACTCGTCGATGACGACGAAGACGAGTAAACACAGAGATCATCTTTGAAACTAGACCCGCAGTCTCGAACTGCGGGTTTTTTATTCTGTTCACACAAGTGAAAAAGACCCAATAGACTGGAACCTACGCCGATTCTGCCCCGAATCGGATACTGTCAAACTGGGGAACTCTCCCCGCGTTGTGTGTTTTCGACATCTCAAAACCGATTCGAACAGCCGGGAGGCTGATGTGTGCGTGAACGCGCTCATCGTGACCGAACTGCTGTTGCCGGATCCAAACTGATCACGGAGTATCTACCCATGCGTTCGTCGACCCTTCTCGCTATTGCGGCAACATCCGCTCTAAACCTTTCAGCACTTGCGGCTCCCCATGCCCACTCGTTCTCCATTCAAGCAAGCCCCGCGGCACTCACGAGTATTGATTCGTTTCAACAGGTCCGCATCGGTGACATTGTTGAACTGACCGTGACTCTGCAAGACGGCACACGCGCCGAACTGGAACTCACACGCTTCTCACCTTTCACACCAGATGCACGGATTGTCTCTGTCGACTCGAAGGGCAACGAGCACGCGATCGATTTGTCTTCTGACATCCACCTGCGTGGTCACCTCGCCGAGGACGATTCACAGATCGCGTACATCTCCATCACTCAGCATGGGACCTCGGGATTCATCGAGGTTGCAAATCAGAGTCATGTGATCTCGACAGGTCGCTTTGACGGGCAAGCAAAGACCGCTGCTGATCTGGTAATCACTCCATCGGAGCAACTCGGACTCGAACCAGCTGGTCTGAACTGTGCCGTGGATATGAATAATCCAATATTCAGTCTATCAGGTCGACTCCCAGCAGAAGACTTCACAAGCACGGGTGGCGACTTCTTGCCTCAAGGGACCCCACCACAACGCGACGCAAGGGTTGCGGTCGAAACAGACTACGAGTTCACCAACTCGCTCTTCGGAGGCAACACCACGGCGTCCGCGTCATATGCATCGACTCTGCTCGCAGCGATCTCGACGATTTATTACCGCGATATCAACATGACACTGAGCGTGCCGTTCTTGCGTACCTACGAATCGAACAACGATCCGTACGGCGGGAGCGACATCATTGAATTCCTTGAAGATGTTCAAGCGGAGTTCAACTCCGGAGATGAAGCGAACATTGAACGCGCCGTCGTCCAGGGACTCAGCGCTCGCAGTCTCGGCGGAGGTGTCGCATGGCTCGCGACCGCGTGCAACGACTTCTGGGGCATCGGCGTCAGCGCCAACCTCGAAGGTTTCTTCCCGAACCCACTCCAAGACAACTCACACAACAACTGGGATGTGATCGTCGCGGCTCACGAGATGGGACACAACTTCGGGACAGGACACACGCACGATGACTACAACCCAGTCATCGATGGCTGCGGAAACGGCGACTGCTCCGATCGACTCGATGCGACGATCATGTCCTACTGCCACCTCTGCCCCGGCGGACTTTCCAACATTGATCTCCGATTCGATGAACGCGTCCAGAATCGGATCCTCTCATACCTCCAGAATGATGCGAACTGCGATCTCACTTTGGGAGTGTGCGATGCGGATATCCTCGTGGATGGCTCACTGAACTTCCTCGATATCAGCTCGTTCCTGACCGCATTCAGCGCTCAAGATCCAGTCGCTGACTGGGATGAGAACGGGTCATACAACTTCCTTGATATCAGCGCCTACCTGAGTGCCTTCGCGCAAGGGTGTCCATAATCCACAAGATCGGCACTTGTTAGGGTAATTTTCTCGGATTTCCCATTGAATTACCCTACCAATTGTCTCGTGTTTCCTGTACTCTAAAGCTGAATACCAACCACATAATCCCCACTGGAGGAAAAGAAATGAATCGCATCGCTCTCGCGGCCGTGTTGGCTGCATGCACCGGTACCGCTGTCGCAACCCCAGATGTCATCTGTGGCTCGCTCGACGGCGTGAACAACTACGGCATTACCAATGGAATCCGTGCGTACTCAGTTGGTACCACCGCATGTAACATCGGTACTTCCAACGCTGACTGGATCGACAACTCCCCGAATCACCCTGTGATCGGTGTCACCATCTGGAAATACGACAACGAAACCGAACGCTTGACACAGCTCGGCCTGTCCCACCTGAAGCACTCATTCGCTTCCCTCCAAGGCTCGGTCTGTCAGCCATGTCAAGGCGGCGGTACCTTCCAGGCACTCGGCCCAGGATGTTCCGACCCATACGGTGCAGGACTCAACGGTACCCAGGGCGACCTCGGTCCACGCTCGGAAGTGAATCCATTCACCGCTCAGTATGTCTACCCGTACACCGGTATCAACCAGAGCGGCAACAACATCTTCAAGCGCATCAAGGTTCAGCAGTCGGACATCACCGACTCTACCGCGACCTTCTACTGCGAAGGTGTCTACACCAACAAGGACGACTTCGCAAACGGCACCAACTTCAACAACGCGTCATACAAGCGCATGACCATCAACCAGAACACCTTCAACGCAAGCACAACTGGTCAGACCTTCCGCGAGATCCCTGCGATCTACGCATGGCAGACACACAACAATGATGTCGTGATCAACGAAGCTGAGTGGCCAGGCGAAGGTCGTATGATCGTTGCTTCCAAGGCAACCGATCTCGGAAACGGCACATGGCGCTACGACTACGGCCTGTACAACCAGAACTCCGACATCGCAGCTTCTGGCTTCTCAGTCCCAGTCAGCACCGCGACCTCCAACCACGGCTTCAACGATGTTGACTACTACGACGTTGTCGATGGCAACATCCTCCCAGACGACTGGACCGCAACTGAAGGCGGCTCGAGCATCTCTTGGGGCACCCAGACCTTTGATGACACTCAGTGGGCAAACGCTGTCCGCTGGGGCACCATGTACAACTTCTGGTTCGAGACTGACTCCCCACCAACCATGGGCGATACCACAATCAGCTCGTTCAAGGGTGATCAAACCCTCGTCATCCAAGGCCTCGTCCCAACCGGCGCACCTGCATGTCCTGCAGACTTCACCGGCGAAGGCGACCTGAACTTCCTCGATGTCTCCGCGTTCCTCGCTGCATTCAGTGCAGGCGACAGCGCTGCTGACTTCACCGGCGAAGGTTCATTCAACTTCCTCGATGTCTCGGCATACCTCGCAGCATTCGCGAAGGGCTGCCCATAATCGAGTTCAGCCCGGATCAGCCGGGATGACAACTTGAACATCTCGACCCCGAGGTCCCAGCTGGCCTCGGGGTTTTTCTATACCCAACACACTAAACGCCGTACACTTCATGCATGACCAACAACCAGTCGAGCACCAACGAACGCGTGATTGTCTTTGATCATCCGCTCATCGCACACAAGATGACCACGATCCGCGATCAGACCACAACGCACAGGCCGTTTAGAGCTGTGCTCTCACAGATCGCGGGACTCATGGTCTACGAAGTGACCCGCTCATTCAAAACCAATCCTGTTGAGATCAAGACCCCGATCACCACCACCACAGCGCATCATCTCGCGGGAACCATCACCATCGTTCCTGTCCTCCGCGCCGGACTCGGGATGATCGATGGCATCCTCGAGGTCATGCCGGAAGCGAGAGTCGGACACCTCGGAATGGCGCGTGACGAATCCACGCTTGAACCGGTAGCGTATCTCAACAAACTCCCAAAGGATCTCTCCGCAGGTCCTGTGATCCTTGTTGATCCGATGCTCGCGACAGGGGGCAGCGCCTCCGCCGCGATCAGCATGCTCAAGGACGCCGGCGCATCGGACCTACGCATGATCTGTCTTGTCGCAGCACCCGAAGGTGTGGAGCGCTTGCAGCTGGATCATCCGGATGTCACGATTTACGCCGCAGCTCTCGACGACCATCTCAACGAGAAAGGCTACATCGTCCCAGGACTCGGAGACGCCGGGGACAGAATGTACGGCACTGTTTAACGCTCACTCGGCGGCACGCCGATGTCTTCATCCCACAACTCAGGTCGCTCTGCGATAAACAATCGCATCAGTTCGATGCAGCGATCGTCATCAGCGAGCACGACCTCAACGCCTTCCCCTTCGAGCCAATCCTCGCGCCCCATGAATGTTTCGTGCTCTCCGATGATCACACGCGGGATGCGATGAAGGACCGCCGTCCCTGTGCACATGGCGCAAGGAGACAGCGTCGATGCAAGTGTCAGCTCGTGCCAATCGCGTCGTCTCCCGGCGTTGCGGATACACACCGTCTCCGCGTGCGCCGTGGGATCTCCGCTCTGCACACGCTCGTTATGACCCACCGCGACAATCGTCCCGTCGCGATCCATCAGCGCCGACCCGATCGGGATCCCGCCCTCGTTCTTTGACTTAATCGCTTGTTCATACGCGGCGTCCAGCGCTCGCTGATCATGCTCGTTGAGTGTCATGCGAACACTGTACCACAGCGCGGATCAACCGTCGCTCGATTCTGATCCATCCTTATCTGATTGATCCGGTTCATTTGATTCAAGTATCCACTCTCGATCGAACGGCTCTGCCCACACTGGGATCACCTCAGCTTCAGCATGCAAGTGGATCGGTTCAAAGAAGGTATTGGGGAGTGTGGATTGCCAAGGATCTTGGAGATGACGCAGCAATCCGTAGGGAATACGAACCGTGAATCCAAGCGTCGTTGGATTCTCCTCATCAAAGTGAAACTCAAACGAGCCGGACTGTTCGTTCGCTCCGGACAACGCGCCCGGAGTCGCGTTGAGTCCCGCGACGACGCGTCCGCCGAGAGTGTCCTTTGGATCCGAGAGTAGGTACTGATTGCGAGCCGTCCCTGGGAGCGAGCACGCGAGCAGATCACCCAGCGCGTACTTCAGGTGCATCATCCCTGTTCCCTCGTGATACTGCACGGGTTCAGTAACAACGACCCCAGACACATGCATCTCGATGAATCCACCTGGTTTGATCTCTTCGAAGAACGGCAACGCGTTCTCTCGCTTCGTGAGTCCTAACCGAAAGACCAAACCACGCGGATGTCCCGCACCAGTCTCAATCCGAGTGCCTCCTACCGTCATATATGCAAGCACATTCTCGTCTTCCTGAGCACCCTCGAGCAGTTCCCCACCCACTGGTGCGGTATAAGCAAGTCTTCCTGAAAGCTGCCGTACACCATCACTTGTTTCCCAACGGATCTTCACTTCTGGGTGTATCTGCTCATCAACGAGCAGGATCTTTCGGACGGGCTGAGTCGTTCCCGCAGAACCAGAATCCGATGGATCAGCCTGCGCATAGACCGAATGTCCACACCCAGCCGCGAGCAAATACGCGAGTGTGAAATGGATCAGTTGACGAGTCCTTTGCATGCGAACCTCTCCAGCCCTTTCCGGTACGATAAAAACAAACAAAGATCGCAATGAATCCCTGAAATGAGCGAAAAAAGCAACCGGGATGGTCGATCTTTCGTATACATTATCGCCTCGTTCGAGGACTCTGCAATATCTTTGTGCGCCGATCAGTTCTGGGTCGTGCCGCTCAGAAAGGAAATCCGATGCGTTTCATGCCCTCTCGGCGATCATTGTCTCTCTCGCTCGCGCTCTCATGTGGTCTCACTTCGACCGCGATCGCTCACGATGATGACTATCGCAAATTGCTCGACAAGCAATCCGCTGTCATCGGACCGATCTGGACCGCAGACTCTGAGAATGTGCAACGCGGATTGTTTGACTCTCAGAACATGACCTTCCTCGCACAGATCCCGCTCAACAACTTCAGCGGCGTCAACTCCACCTTCGGCAACGACTGCTGGGGATATGTCTCCCCCTCAGGACGCGAGTATGTCATCATGGGTCTCTACGGCGGATACGCATTCGTTGACATCACCAACCCAACCAGTCCTGTCATCGTCGACACCGTCGTCGGACCAGGATCCGATTGGCACGATGTCAAAGTCGTCGGAGAGTACGCGTACGGCGTGTCCGAAGGCGGCTCTGGTATCCAGGTCATGGATATGTCCAACATCGACTCGGGGAATGTCACTCTCGTCCGAAACTGGACGACCGGTGGATACACAAAGACCCACAACATTGTCACCAACGAAGAAACAGGCACTCTATGGTTGGCAGGCGCCAACATCGGTAACGGCGGACTCATTCATATTGACCTCTCCAATCCAGAACTCCCATCGATCGATGGCGGATGGACCGAGATGTATGTCCACGACGCGCAGGTCGTGACCTGGCAAGACGGTGAATACGCTGGACGCGAACTCGCGTTCCTGTGCGCAGGTTTCTCAGGAGGGTTTTCTGAAACAGGACTCCGTATCGCGGATGTCACGAATCCGAACAACCCCGTGACCATCGCGACACTCTTCTATCCAAACGCCGGATACTCCCACCAAGCTTGGCTCTCCACAGACCGCAAGTACCTCTACCTCAACGACGAGCTCGATGAAGGCAACTCCGTTTCCGTCACCACAACGCGTGTGATCAATGTTGAAGATCCAGCGAATCCGTTCTTTGTAGGGACTTTCACGACCGGCAAAGCCGCGATCGATCACAACCTGTACACACGCGACTATGTGATTTATCAAGCGAACTACCGCTCTGGTTTGCGTGTCTTCGATGGTCTGGACCCAACCAATCCAGTCGAGGTTGCGTACTTCGATACATATCCTGGATCAGATGCCGCGAGCTTCAACGGCGCGTGGTCGAACTACCCCTTCTTCCCATCGGGAACCATCGCGATCTCCGACATCGAACGCGGACTGTTCCTCGTACGATTGGATGCCGACCTCGACGGCTTCGCACTCCAGCAGAGCAACGAAATGCCGAGCTCGGTTGAACCGGCAGGCGGAAACCCCATCAGCGTTAACGCGATCACGCGCGAAGGCGCTTCGATCAACGGCGTGACCATGTTCGCCGACACAGGATCCGGATTCACACCCATCGCGATGAGCGACAACGGTGACGGCACATACAGCGCTGCATCACCAATGATCGATTGCGGAGAAACGCTCGAGTACTACTTCGAAGCAAGTGACGGCGACACCACCAAGCGTCTCCCAGCGAACGCGCCGAGCGGATTCTTCTCCGCGAGCGTTGCCTCCGACTTCACTGAAGTCTTCGCGGACAACTTTGAAACGAATCAAGGTTGGTCCGTCACTGGATCCGTCTCTGACGGAGCATGGGAACGCGGCATCCCAGCAGGCAGCGGCGGACGCGGCGATCCAGCATCTGACTACGACGGATCAGGGCGCTGCTACCTCACAGACAATGTCGAAGGCAACTCCGATGTTGACGGCGGGACCACCACACTCACCTCTCCTGCGATGGACGCGACCGGTGAAGGCATCCCGATGCTCACCTACGCACTCTGGTACTCCAACAATGTCGGAGAAGTCGACGACACCATGTTCGTGGACATCTCCAACAACAACGGCGGTAACTGGCAATCCCTCGATACCATCGGACCAGGTGATCCAGCAGCCGGAGGCGGATGGAACGAGTACTCGTTCGATCTGTCCCAGATCTTCACCAACCCTTCGAGTCAGGTCCGCATCCGATTCCGCGCCGGAGACACTGGTGTTGGTTCGGTCGTTGAAGCCGGCGTCGACGCGGTGCAGATTGAACTCGTCTCCTGCGAGAACGCAAGCAACCCATGTCCAGCGGACTTCACTGGTGAAGGCAGCTTGAACTTCCTCGATGTCTCCGCGTTCCTCACAGCGTTCGGGAATCAGGATCCATCCGCGGACTTCACGGGCGAAGGCAGCTTCAACTTCCTTGATGTTTCTGCATTCCTGACAGCGTTTGCAAACGGCTGCCCATAAGACCGATAACACAATAGAGCTCCACCACACCCAGCACCGATCGGTGCTGGTTTTTTAGACACCGAGTTTAATTCTTGAGTCTGCAAGGGAAATCCCCTACTATTACCGGTCGTATTGGGAGAATTCCCGACATACCAACCGCATTCGAGGGAGAGAGCAATGCACACCAAGACAATCACTGCCGTATCCGCGCTCGCGCTGACGACTTCAGCAGGACTCGCGCAAACATCCACATGGAACCTGACGACCGATGGGTTCTGGTCCGTCCCCACCAACTGGACGCCGGCAACAGCGCCGATCAACATGACCAACGACGCATTCATCCCGAATAACGGGACATACACCATCACTGTCGGAGGAAACTACTCAACCGACGACATCACCAATGACAATCCAAACGCAACCATCTCGCTCAATGTAAGCCGTCAGCATGAACTCTTCGGCAACTTCGACAACAGCGGAACCTACATTGTTAACACTTCCGCAGGAGCAGCACAAACCACGCTCTTCTGGAGAGACTCCGCAATCATCAGCGGCACGGGTGACATCCTTCTCAATGGACTCTCGACTCGATCTCGTTTGATCGCAGATGCCGGCGCAACTATCACAAACAGCGCCGACCACACTATCCACGGCTTCGGACAGATCTTCGGAGACTTCATCAACCACGGCACCATTCAAGCAGACAATCCGTTCAACACCCTCGACTTCCGATTCGGGAATGTCACCAACAGCGGCGTCATCGGCGCCACCAACAACGGGATCCTCGATCTCAACTTCGTCGATCTCATCATCACCCAAGCCACAGCCGGCGTCGTTCGCGCTGACGGCGGCACCGTCTCGATGCATCTAACCTCGATCTCCGGCGGGAGCGTCGAGGGAATCAATGGCGGCGCGATTGTCTCAGATGGCTCACCAACACTTGATGACCTTGCTATCAACGGCGATGTCCATGTCGCGGTATCCCGGACCCTGAACCTCTCGGACACCATCACCAATAATGGCACGATCTTGGTCAATCCGACAAACGGAGCCGCGGCTACGACTCTGGACGCTGACAACAACGTGCTGCTGACCGGAAATGGCAAGGTCACACTCAACGGCTTCACAACACGCGCACAGATCACCACCGCAGGAGGTGGTACCCTCACCAACGACACCAACCACACCATCGAGGGTTTCGGACGCATCTTTGGTTCACTTGTTAACAACGGCACAATCACCGCGAACAATCCCGGAAACACGCTGCTCAACTCGGGTGAAAACAAAACCAACAACGGCATCATGTCCGCAGACGGCGGCACCCTCGAAATCAACAACTTCACCCTCGACCAGACCGGAGGGGGCGTACTCGCGGCTAACACCAGCGACATCGTTTACAACGGCCCTGAAATCGAGGGCGGCACTCTCACCAGCGGGACTGGAATCCACGAGGTCGTGTTCGCAACCGAACTCCGTGCCGTCCATAACGAAGCCCAGGTCAATGTGACTGCTGGCGATGCGTTGCAGATCCGTAACTCCATCACCAACAACGGCAACATACTCATCAACCCAAACAACGGCGCAGCCCAAACCAACCTGCGCTTCATGGATTCAGGAACACTGAATGGAACTGGATCAGTAACACTCAATGGCTTCTCAACCAGAGCACAGATCGTCTCGGTGCTTCCGACATCCTTCGTAATCACCAACGGATCGGATCACACCATTCACGGATTCGGTCGTATCACAGCCCCAATGATCAACGAGGGGATGATCAAAGCCGATGTCACCGGCCAAGAGCTCATAATGACATCTTCGATGACCAACAACAACACGATCCTGTCCGAGAACGGAGCCGTGCTTGAGTTCACAACCGGATCTGAAATAACCCAGATGTCCGGGTCCACGATCACAGCAGACAACGCCGAGGTCGAACTCCAGAACACCACCATCACCAGCGGTTCGCTCGAATCAAGCGGATCCGGTGTGTTTAATGTGCAAGGAGGCACGAGCCGACTCATCAGCGTCACCAACAACGCATCGATCGTCGTTGAACCGGGACAGACACTTGAACTCAGCGGCACGCACACAAACAACTCGGTACTCGATCTCAACCCAACCAACGGAGCCGCGGTCACATCACTGGAAATCCAGAACGACCTAACGATCGATGGACCGGGCGAGCTGAACCTCAGCGGATTGACCACACGCGCCCAGATCACCAGTGTGACCGGTATGGAGGTCTTCACCAACAGCGCGGACCACACCATCACTGGGATCGGACGCATCGCGACTCCGCTCGTCAACGACGGCACCATCGCACCGGGACTCTCCGCAGGGATTCTCAATGCAACCAGCCCGATCACGCTCGGAGATACCAGCGTCCTTGAGGTTGAAGTCGCTGGACTCACGATCAATGACCTCATCGACTCAACATCGACCTTCCACGCCGACGGCACGCTCGATCTCTCCCTCATCGATGGGTTCACTCCAACCGAATCGTGGGTCGTCACCATCGTCGCCGCCGACGCTGGGGTCACAGGCACATTCGATACGCTCATCGCGCCACTGCCTGCTGATCCACGCTTGAGCTATAAGATCGGATACTTCGACAACGAGATCCGCGTCGGCGCGGTCTGCGATACCGACTTTGACTTCTCCGGAGGTCTCAACTTCCTTGATGTCTCAATCTTCCTCAGTCTCTACGGCGATATGAATCCGATCGCGGATATCAACAACGACGGCAACTTCAACTTCCTCGATATCTCCGCGTTCCTCGCGAGCTACGGGCAGAGCTGTCCATAATCAGCAACTGAACTTACCTAAACCCCCATCCCCCTCAAACCCGCGACATCGCGGGTTTTTTCTTGGACTGAGCAAAAAACCCTATACAATGGGTCTGGTCAAAAACGGACATTGACCCATCGCACACCGAACTGATGAAGAGCACTCAAGGCTCATGGAGAGATCATCGTGAATACACCAATGACCAAATCAACACTCGCCGTCTTTTTACTCGCAGGCACAGCGCTTGGACAGAACATCGACTGGGTCAATCCCGCTGGTGGTCTCTGGAATGTCCCTGCGAACTGGTCGCCGACGACAGTGCCGAGTATGAGCACAGAAACTGCGGAGTTCAACATCGGAGGAACGTACACCACCACCCTCAATGTCTCTGCGACAGGACTGGGTTCTGTTGATATCCAGGACACTGGATGCACACTCAGCATGAATGCTGGGACTGGACTCGGACTCCAAGGCGGCATGGTCAATAACGGCATTGTCTTTGTCAACAACACCAGCGGTGGATTCTCAACCAGCGTCACATTTAATAACTCCGCAGCGCTCACAGGAACCGGGGCTCTCACACTCAATGGGTTCAGCACTCGAGCTTCATTAATCTCAGGAACAGGCGCCACCGTTTCACACGGAACCGATCACACCGTGAACGGCTTCGGACGCATCGTCGGGGACTTCCTCAACGACGGCACCGTCAGCGCCAACATCAGCGGACAAACACTCGATGTCCTGAGTGGCACCTGGACAAACAACAATCGCATCGAAGTCGTGAACAACGCAACAATGTTCATGAACAATGTCGCAATCGGACAAGGCATCAGCGGGGAAATCAGCGTTGACGATGGTCAACTGAACATGTCAACAGTGAGCATCGCGGACGGAACGATCCAGTCCATGCCTGGATTCAACTGGGCATTTACAGGAGGCGTCAACTCGTTCAACAATGTACACGCAATCGGGAACGGGAATGTCAATCCCGGCGTGACGCTCCAGGTCATCAACACGATGACGAATGACGCGAACCTGAGCATCAATCCCTCTAACGCTGGATTTACCACTGTCGCAGAGTTCCAGAATGTTTCGACTCTGAACGGCACCGGGACGCTCGCACTTGACGGAACAGGGAACAGATCGATACTCAGAACCTCTGACCCGTCCCACACACTCACACAAGCGTCTACCCACACCATCCGGGGTATAGGTTCGATACAGGCACCATTGATCAACAACGGTCTCGTCAGCGCGGATGTCAGCGGTCAAACACTGGCAATGAACACCAATGACAAAGTGAACAACAGCATCTTCGAGATCACCAACAACGCGATCATGAATATCTCGAGCATCACCATCGACCAAACCGGTGGTGGACAGTTCAATATCGACAACGGCACCCTGAACATCAGCTCTTCCACCATCAACGACGGGATCATCAACGCGACATCCGGCGCTACAAACCTCACCGCAGGAACAAACAACTTTGACAGCGTCGTGCTCAACTCGCCGCTGAACATCAATCCTGGCGTGCTGCTAGTAGCAACCAACACACTGATCAACAACGATGATCTCACTATCAATCCAACCAATGCCGGGTTTGCGACCTCGCTCCAGTTCCCAGTGTCCACAGTCCTATCGGGATCAGGACAAACATTGATGCGCGGCACAGGCAACAGATCACAAATCACTACTGGAGCAGGAGAAACCCTCGGCCTCGCGTCCGGACATGTCATCCGAGGGTTCGGACAGATCCATGCGTCTCTGATCAACAACGGAACGATCGACGCTGACACCAGTGGTCAAACACTGAGCTTGCTGAGCAACGACAAAGTGAACAACAGCACAATCTCCATACAACCTGGAGCGAACATCACCATCTCTACAATCACACTCGATCAAGACCCTGCCGCGCAGATCAATGTCGGCGACGGGACACTGACGCTTTCCTCCGCAAACATCAACAACGGCACAATCAACGCCGCAAGTGGTGCAGTCACCCAATCATCAGGTGTTACCAACTTCGATCAGCTGACACTCAACGCTCCACTGAATGTGAACCCCGGAACCACAATCGGGATCACCAAT
>WUAJ01000003.1 GCA_009827215.1 Phycisphaeraceae bacterium | reverse complement strand
ACTCATCACCTCGTGCACCCGCAGCACCCATTCTGGACAGTGTGTGCGCAGCTCGTTGACTCGCTTGCGTTTGGTGATGTAGTACAAAGCCGTACCGCCTTGGACGACAAACGCGACAACGACAAGCACGCCCGCGATCCCCATGCTCAGCAGGTACTCGATCTGCGTGAGTTGATCCATCGTTCCCGCGAGTTCTGGTGAAGACGCGATCGTTGGGTCCGATGCAAGGGATCCCGCGATCATCGAGTCAGAGCTGTCGTAGGTCGCGACTTTGTACACGGCGTATGCAATAAGCACCGCGCCCAACATCAACTGATTGATTGCGAGCCATACCGGTGCCGAGCCATCAAGCCGATCTATCCGGCGCGCCAGGCCGAGTTCACGCATTCCGAATCCCGCGAGCGCCAATCCCAGGATCATCCCAGGCAACGATCCGATCGAGAACAACACACTCATTCCGCCTGCGAGCAATGTCATCCATCCCGACATCCGAGCGTACCCAGAAGCCTTGCGTACTGGACGAGCACTCTGGACGCTTGATCCGAGCATCCGTAAGTGCGAGATGGTCAATGGCGAATCACCCCCAAACCCGCCTTCACGCTCAATCAATCCACAACCCGATGATTGCTCAACACTGTTCATTGAGAACAGATCGACCCCTCGTTCCCTTCCGCCGTGCCAGAGTGCCAATGTTGTGTAAATGATGGACTTATCTATCCTACAACCGTTCGGAGAGCTCCGAGAATGCACCGAAAGTGTGGTCTTGATTACCGTGATGCAGGAACGCACGGGTGTGCAAAAATCGGCTCCAAATCGAACACTTCACGCGAAACAGGAACCGAATCATGCCTCTGTATCATCATTTGATGATTTTTCTGTAATTCTGGATATATGTATCAAAATACGCCACAATCGTTGACACAGGAACGATTCCTGTTATACGATACGGATCTCGTATGGATCCATTTTTGGTTTCTTGAGCGCGTGACGCCCGACAAAGCCAAAAACGAATCCGGGAAATTACACTGGAAGTTGGTTGGAGTTCGGTACCCCAATCACACACACAGGACGAAGTCTGGAGAAGAACAGTGTCTGAACACGCGGCTCAAAACGAAGCGTCACGCGAGGGACTCGAATCCTTCGTCTATGACGACAAGATCGTACGAATGTTCGCATGGGCAACCATTATCTGGGGAATCGTTGGATTCCTCGTCGGTGTCATCATCGCGATCCAACTCGCATTCCCAGACGCCGGTTTCGGCATCGAGTATCTCAGCTTCGGACGCTTGCGTCCGCTTCACACCAACGCCGCGATCTTCGCGTTCGCAGGCAACGGCATCTTCGCTGCGGTCTACTACTCCACCCAGCGACTTTGTAAAGCTCGCATGTTCTCTGATCTGCTCTCAAGACTTCACTTCTGGGGGTGGCAGCTCATTATTGTGTCCGCCGCGCTCACACTTCCCCTCGGAATCACTCAAGGCAAGGAGTACGCAGAACTCGAATGGCCAATCGACCTCGCGATCGCGGTCGTTTGGCTCGTCTTCTTTGGCGGCAACTTCATCGGCACGCTGATCAAGCGCCGCGAGCGGCACATCTATGTCGCGCTCTGGTTCTACATCGCGACCATCGTCACCGTCACCATGCTGCACGTCGGGAACAACATCTGGCTCCCCGCCGGACTCGTTCACCTCATCAAGACCGGCGAGTTCGCAGGTCCCGCATTCCTCATGAAGTCCTACCCTGTCTACGCAGGTGTGCAAGACGCACTCATGCAGTGGTGGTACGGCCACAACGCGGTTGCATTTTTCCTCACCACCCCGTTCCTCGGACTCATGTACTACTTCATGCCCAAAGCCGCGGAACGCCCTGTCTTCTCGTACAAGCTCTCCATTATCCACTTCTGGTCGCTCGTCTTCATCTACATCTGGGCCGGCCCTCACCACCTCCACTACACCGCACTCCCTGAATGGGCCTCCACCCTCGGCATGGTCTTCTCTGTCATGCTCTGGATGCCTTCTTGGGGCGGCATGATCAACGGCCTCCTCACGCTCCGTGGTGCGTGGGATCGAGTCGCGAAAGATCCAATCCTCAAGTTCTTCGTCGTCGGCGTGACCTTCTACGGCATGTCCACCTTCGAGGGACCACTCCTCTCCATCAAAGCCGTGAACTCGCTCAGTCACTACACCGACTGGACGATCGCACATGTCCACTCCGGCGTACTCGGATGGAACGGCTTCATGACCTTCGGGATGCTCTACTGGATGATGCCTCGCCTCTTCCAGACCAAGCTCTACTCCACCAAACTCGCAACGATGCACTTCTGGATCGGCACCATCGGCATGGTCCTCTACATCCTCTCCATCTACACCGCCGGGATTACCCAAGGTTTGATGTGGAGAGCATGGGACGAGACCGGTCGCCTTGCGTACCCAGACTTCATCGAAACCGTCACCAAGCTGATCCCGATGTACTGGATCCGCGTTGTTGGTGGTGTGCTCTATATGTCAGGTGCGATCATCGCACTCTACAACTTCTTTATGACCTGGAAAGCGCGTCCAGAGAAGTACGAAGAAACAGTCCACTACGCAGCACCACTCTCGCCAAACTACGAGGGTGATCCAGAAGCGAAGTCACGCTTGACCGCAAACGCAGGTTTCGGACACGCCGGCGACAAGTTCCTTCAAGGCAACTGGCACCGTCGCTGGGAACGCAAACCAGTCCGCTTCACCGTATATGTCCTCGTCGCCGTGCTCATTGGTGGTGCCGTCGAAGCGGTCCCAATGTTCTTGGTTTCGTCGAATGTGCCGTCGATTGCATCGGTGCAGCCCTACACACCACTGGAACTCGCCGGACGCGATATCTACATCTCCGAAGGCTGCTACAACTGTCACTCGCAGATGATCCGTCCGTTCTACTGGGAAACCAAACGCTACGGCGATTACTCCAAGCCGGGTGAGTTCGTCTATGACCGTCCGTTCCAATGGGGTTCACGACGCATCGGTCCGGACCTCCATCGCGAGGGTGGTCGCAAGAGTCACCTCTGGCACTACGAGCACTTCAAGAACCCAGCGGATACTTCACCAGGTTCCATCATGCCGCGTTACCCATGGCTGCTGACAAAGGAAATCAACTTCCCAGCAATCCAGGGACGCGTCGATGCCAACGCGATGCTCGGCGTGCCATACGGCGACATGGTCCTCGATGGTGCCGCTGAAGAAAGTGCTCAGTTCCAAGCTGCGGTCATCGCGATGGAACTCGAAGAGCAAGGCGGACCACCTGCTGCAGAAACGCAGACCAAGCAGGTCATCGCACTCATCGCGTACCTGCAGCGTCTGGGGACCGACCTCTACAAGGAAGCACCAGCTGACGCTCAAGCAAACGCAGGAGGTGACCAATGAGTTTCACAGACATCGTCTCCAACATGAATCTGGATATTTATCCGATCATCTCGCTCATCCTCTTCCTCGTCGCGTTCGTGCTGATCATGTGGTCCGTGCTCCGCACGCCGAGGATCGAGAGCAATCGACAAGCGAATCTCCCGCTCCAAGATGATTACGACCTGAGTTCCACCGACAACATCCACAACCCAGCAGGCAAGGGGGCATCCCATGGCTGAGAAGAATCCAGAACTGCTCGACCACAACTACGACGGCATCCAGGAGTACGACAACCCCACTCCAGGATGGTGGCACCTCATCTTCTGGGGCACCATCATCTGGTCCGTCATCTATGTCATCGTCTGGCACATGACCCCGCTCATCCCCGATCGCATCACACGACTCGAGAACACACGCCAGATCGCGATCGAGAAACAGTTCGCGCAGCTCATGACCATCGATGATCCAATCACCAAGGTCCGCACCGTCATGGGTGACGAGAACTGGCTCGAGCAAGGTGCCTCCGTCTACGCCGGGACATGCGTGCTCTGCCACGACAAAAACGGACAGGGACTCATCGGACCAAACCTCACCGACAACCACTACAAGAACCTCACGGATCTTGAAGGGATGATCGATGTGATCACAAACGGCGCTGCGAACGGAGCGATGCCCGCGAATGTGAACCTCCTCGACGAGAATGAGATCGCACTCGTCGTCGGATATGTCGCATCACTCCGTGGACAGATGCTCGAAGGTCCACGCGGCGTAGAAGGCGAAGAAATCGCCCCATTCCCAGAACCAATCTCCGCAGATCAAGGCGGTTAATCACACACCCTGATGCGATGGTGGAAACGCCATCACATCGTTTCCCACTGCAGCAGGACAGCAAAGGAGAGCGGGAGTCTCATAGATGTCTGAGTCACTTCTGAAACCCAACGAACGGGTCCTGTCCACGCTCAACGATGACGGATCACGCCGATGGATCCGTCCAAGGCTCTCGCCGGGCAAGTTCCTCAACTGGCGCCGCGCCGTCGCGTACTTCCTCATCGCGACCTACTCCCTCCTCCCGTTCATCCCGATCAACGGCAAACCCGCGATGCTCCTCGACATCCGAACCCGCGAGTTCACCTTCTTCGGGAAGACCTTCCTCCCAACAGACACGCTGCTCTTCGGTCTCTTCATGATCATGGTGTTCTTCACCATCTTCCTCGTCACCGCGCTCTTCGGACGCGTGTGGTGCGGATGGATGTGCCCCCAGACTGTCTATATGGAGTTCCTCTACCGTCCCATCGAGCGCCTCTTCATCGGAGGTCCGGGACGCAAGAAACCCAAGAACATCGGGCTCCGCCGCGTGCTCATGTACATCGCGTACTTTGCGATCTCGCTGCACCTCGCGCAGACTTTCTTGTCCTACTTCGTCGGCGCCTCGACCGTCAACGACTGGATCTTCGGATCACCATTCAACCACCCAGTAGCGTTTCTGATCGTCGCCGTGACGACCGGATTGATGATGTTCGACTTCGCGTTCTTCCGCGAGCAGGTCTGCTGCGTCGTCTGCCCCTACGCACGCATGCAAGGAGCGCTCACCGACCAAGACTCGCTCATCGTCACCTACGACCAATCCCGCGGCGAACCACGAGGCAAGAAACGACGCAAGCCCACTCAAGACGCCGATTCGTCCGACGTCTCGCTCCCAGTGCTCGGAGACTGCATCGACTGCACCATGTGCGTCCAGACCTGCCCCACAGGGATCGACATCCGCATGGGACCACAGCTCGAGTGCATCGGATGCGCCCAGTGCATCGACGCGTGCAACACCATCATGGACAAGATCGGTCGTCCGCGAGGATTGATCCGCTACTCATCCGAGAACGCCGTGCGAGGCAATGTCCGTCACCTTATCCGTCCACGCATTCTCGTATATCCCGCGATCCTCCTGCTCGTCTTCGCAGGATTCTTGTATGTCCTGAGCACCAAAGGCACCTCAGAAGTATGGATCGGACGCGAAGCGGGTCTGCCGTTCTACACACTCCCATCAGGTGAGATCACCAACCAGCTCCGCACACGCATCACCAACCGTTCTGAGGAACCCACCGAGTACACACTCTCGATCACCGATCCCGCAGGGGTTCATGTCGGAGATGGATACGGCATCCTCACCGTCGAGCCTGGAAAAGAAGGCTCACAGAAGTTCCCGATCGTCGCGGACCCTCAAGTCTTCACCTCAGGACAGATCGAGATCACCATCAACATCTCCGACGGCCAAGAGTTCTCCAAAGACATGGTCTTCGAGATGAAAGGCCCGAAATACCGCGAACCTACAATCACTCCGGAAGAGAGCAACTCCGATGGGTAACAACCAAACCAACAGCACTCAAAAAGACAACCGCACATTCTTTGAGAAGGGACTCCATTGGCCCGTCGCGATCGTTCTTATGTTCGTTTTCTCTGCAACACTCATCATCACCACCGGAGTGATGGGGGCTCGCAAGGGATCACACGCCGTGGAACCCGACTACTACGCCCGCTCACTTGACTGGGACAGCGAAAAGAAAATGCTCAACACCGCTGATCGTCTCGGATGGGATGTCCGTGTCAGTGCATCGCCAGTCCTTGATCCCGTCGGATCACGGCTCGTTTCCGTCATGATCCTCGATCAGGACAACAATCCGATCGAAGACTCACTCGTGGAGATCACTTGCTTCGCGCAGTCCAACGCACGCGATACCTTCACCAACATCCTCCAGCACGGCGGCGCAGGTCAATACCAATCCCGTCTCCAAGGCATGCACACGAACGGGCTCTGGGAATATCGAATCTCGATCCGACACGCCGGCGAGCAAGCCCTCGTCATCAAATCGCTTGAGCTCGAGGGGTAACCCATGGACCCCATCTTCATCCTCATCGCGACTGTCCTCACCGCATCCCTCGTTGGATCGCTCCACTGCGCCGGCATGTGCGGCGGACTCATGCTCTTCGCCCTCGGCGCCGACGGACAACAATCCAGATCCCAAAAGCTCAAACTCCAATCCGCATACCACGGCGGACGACTCGCAACTTACACCCTCCTCGGAGTCATCGCCGGATCCATCGGACAAGCGCTGGACTTTGGGGGTTCATTCGTCGGCGTCCAACGCGCCGCCGCGATCTTCGCAGGCGTGTTCATGATCGGATTCGGACTCATCGCACTCGCGCGCATCAAAGGCGTGCGCATCAAGCATGTTCGTGCCCCCAAGTTCATGCAAAGAGCCGTCGAGAAAGGACAGCGCCTCGCGTTCAACCTGACCCCATTCAAACGCGCCCTGACCATCGGACTATTGACCACCCTCCTCCCATGCGGTTGGCTCTACGCCTTCGCATTCACCGCTGCGGGAACAGGTTCGCCAATCTGGGGCGGACTCACCATGTCCGTGTTCTGGCTCGGGACATTACCTGTGATGGCGACCCTCGGAGCCGGAATCCAGATGCTCGCCGGACCACTCCACGCCAAGATCCCCGCGATCAGCGCCTGCGCCGTCGTCCTCGTCGGCGCGTTCACCGCGATGGGAAGACTCCAAGCGCCAGAAATGTCCCCCGAAACGCTCGGCATCGCAGACAATCCTTCCGCAGTCCCTACAAACCCCGACGAGACCTGCCCCCTCTGCGAACTCGGACTCCCGATGGACGAAGAATCAGAATCTTCAACGGATGCTTCCAATGATCCTTAATCAATGACTGCTGACTCCGAAACCATCACACAAACCAACTGCGACCACTGCGGCCTCCCCGTCCCAGAAGGACTCTACGAACCCGATGCAGAGCACCAGTTCTGCTGCAACGGATGCAAAACCGTCTACAAGGTCCTCCACGGCGCGGGACTCGAAAACTACTACCGAGTCCGTTCCGCCGTCGATCCCAATGCCGAACCAGCCGCGAGCACAGGAAGCAGCTACGAAGAACTCGACGATCCCGCCTTCACCAGCACCTGGGTCACCCAGTCCGACGACCACACCTCCGAAGTCGAACTCCTCCTCGAAGGCATGCACTGCGCCGCATGCGTATGGCTCATCGAGCGCCTCCCGCGCGTTGCCGATGGGGTCATCGACGCCCGCGCCAACATCCGACGCCGGACCGTCTGCGTCCGCTACAACCCCGATACCATCAAGCTCTCCAAAGTCGCGCAGTCACTCGACAAGCTCGGATACGCCGCGCATCCAGCACGCGGGAAAGAAGCACGAGCGATCCGCGTCAAAGAGGATCGAAAGTTCCTCATCCGCGTCGCCGTCGCCGGAGCGCTCGCCGGGAACATCATGCTCCTCGCGATCGCGCTCTACGGCGGATCGTTCTCAGGGATCTCAGACTTCTGGCGCACCACCTTCCGCTGGTACTCCATGGCCCTCGGCATCGTCGTCCTCGTCTGGCCGGGACGCATCTTCTTCACCGGAGCGCTCGCGGCGCTGCGAACACGCACCGCGCACCTCGATATCCCGATCGCACTCGCGCTACTCACCGCCGGAGTCTGGGGAACCCTCAACACCATCCGAGGCGTCGGAGAGATCTACTTCGACTCCGTCTCCGTACTCGTCTTCCTGCTCCTCGTCGGACGCTGGATCCAGCACCGACAACAACGCGCCGCTTCCGACTCCGTCGAGCTCATGCTCACGCTCACCCCAAGCAGCGCCACGCTCATCGACGACGAGGGCAACACCAAACGCGTCCCCATCGACACGATCGAAGCGGGAATGTCCGTCCGCGTCGCCGCTGGAGAGTCCTTCCCCGCTGACGGCATCATCACCGATGGATCAACCACGATTGACAACGCGCTGCTCACCGGAGAATCCGTCCCAGTCCAATCCGATGCCGGCGATCAAGCCCTCGCCGGCGCAACAAACCTCAGCTCCCCAGTCACCGTCCGCGTCCAAGCAGTGGGGGAGCACACGCGAGTCGGGAAGCTCATGCAGCTCGTTGCCAGCGCCTCGGAGCACAAGTCTCCAGTCGTCCGAGCCGCCGATCGCATCGCGGGATACTTCGTGATCGTCGTCATCATCCTCGCGATCGCCACCGTTGCTCTCTGGACTGCGCTTGATTCCATCGGGATCGCGATCGAGCATGCGACCGCGCTACTCATCGTCACCTGCCCCTGCGCCCTGGGACTCGCAACACCCATGGCCATGTCCGTCGCCCTCGGACGCTCCGCTCGAGCAGGGATGCTCATCAAATCCGCCGTCGTCCTCGAACAACTCGCAAGACCCGGCTCCATGCTCCTCGACAAAACCGGAACCCTCACAAGCGGCACTAGTACCGTCGTCGATTCCCATGGTGACCAAAGACTCCTCCAAGCCGCCGCCGCGATCGAACAATTCTCAACCCACCCGATCGCCCGCGCCATCGCATCCGCGTTCGGAGATGACCTCCCATCCGCGAGCGATATCAAGCAAACCACCGCACAAGGCATCGAGGGAACCGTCAACAACGAGCGCATCACCATCGGATCGGTGAGTCATGTCACGCAACTCACTGGAGTCGCAGTCCCAGATGACCTCCAGCCCAAGCTCGTCCGCTTGCTCGATCGTGCCCTCACGCCGATCTTCGTCTACAACCACTCTACACAACAGTCCGCGCTCATCGGAGTTGGGGACCAGCTCCGCAGCGACACCAAACCCGCGATCACCCAGCTCCTCAAACGCGGATGGAACCTCGCAGTCTGCTCCGGAGACCACCCAAGAATCGTCGAATCCATCGCTCACGAAGTCGGGATCGACAACCACGAGGGCGCCGTCACCCCAGAATCCAAAGCACTCCGGATCCAAGAACAGAAAGACGCCCGCGCCAGCGACCGCACCGCAGTCGTCATGGTCGGAGACGGCGTTAACGACGCCGCCGCGCTCGCATCCGCGGATGTCGGGATCGCCGTCCACGGCGGCGCCGAGGCATCCCTCGAAGCCGCGGATGTCTACCTCGTCCATCCCGGAGTCACCCCGATCGTCTATCTCGTGGACCTCTCCCGCTCCACGATGTCCACGATCCGCCTCTGCCTGATCTTCTCGCTCACCTACAACACCACCACCGCCAGCCTCGCGATCGCTGGATTCATCAATGCGTTCCTCGCCGCGATCCTGATGCCCATCAGCTCCCTCACCGTCGTCGCCATCTGCACACGAGCGGGCAAGAATACAACTCCCAAACCGGAGCAACGCTGATGTCCGTCATCCTCATCATGATCCCGGCCGCCCTACTCCTCGCCGGACTCGGTCTCGCCGCGTTCATCATCGCCGCTCGATCAGGACAGTTCGACGATCTGGACACCCCAGCACTGAGGGCCGTCTTCGACGATGACGACGACTTTGATCCAAGCAAAGCCAACAACCAAGAACCCACCAAGGATCAAGATTCGTCAACTCCCTCCGATCCGACTTGCTCCCATCCCAACCCCTCTCAATAATCCGCAATGCCCCAAGCATTCAACGTCGCTTCTCAATCCGCCACCGCATCAGAGCCCGCCGTGCGGATCCAAGGCGTGTCCTACACCTACCCCGCGACCGGGATCGATAGCAGTGCCGTCCAAGCGCTCGACTCCATCGACCTCAACATCCAACCCCGAACCAAGCTCGGCATCCTGGGACCCAACGGCGGGGGCAAATCCACACTCATCAAACTCATCCTCGGCATCCTCAAGCCCTCCAAAGGTTCCATCAGCATCTTCAACAACACACCGACCAAAGCCCGCAACCGCGGACTCATCGGATACCTCCCCCAGCGCATCGAAGCCGATCTTGATTGGCCGATCAGCGTCCGCGAGGTCGTGTCCCTGGCGCGGACATGTCATCGCAAGCCGTGGGCAAAGCCATCAGTCGAGGACCGCGAAGCGATCGACCGATCGCTCGAGCTCGTCGATCTCCAGGACCTAGCGGACCGTCCCATCGGAGCGCTCTCTGGAGGACAACTCCAACGCGCCATGATCGCGCGAGCCATCGCGATCGAACCCAAGCTCCTTGTCCTCGACGAACCAATGGTCGGCGTAGACATCGCCGGACAACAACGCTTCGGTCAACTCATCAACACCCTCCAGGAACGACTCGGACTGACCGTCATCGTCGTCTCCCACGACATGAGAGCGATCGCCGCCGTCGCCGACCGGATCGCGTGCCTCTCGCGCACGCTCCACTTCCACGATGCTCCGGAAGGTCTCAACCCAGCGGTCCTCGCGCAGGTCTTCGCCCACGATGTAGCCGGAGTCTTCGGAGACATCCACATCGATGCACACCGAGCGGAAGACTGCGATGACCCCTCACACAATCCCTGCGGCTGTGACCATACAGACGAAAACAACACCAACAATAGCGAGGGCAATCAATGAACAACCTCGCCCCCATCATCATCTCCGCGCTCATGATCTCGCTCATGGGAGGCGCTCTGAGTATCTTCGTCGTCCTCAAACGACTCGCCTTCATCGGACAAGGGATCTCCCACGCCGCGTTCGGAGGGGTCGGGATTGCCCTGTTTTTAGGTCTCCACGGCGCAACCACCGCCGGCGCGATCGGACAACTCACCATCGTCGTCGCGTTCTCGATCCTCGCAGCGCTCTGGATCGCCGCCCTCTCGCGTTCGCACAAGGGACGCACTGACACCGCGATCGGGGTCGTCCTCTCCGCGTCCATGGCGCTGGGATTCATCCTCTTCACCGTCGCCGAGTCCCGACACGCCCACGACGACCACGGCCACGCCGCGCATGGTCACGAGGACGAACACCACATCATCGAAGAGATCCTCTTCGGAAACATCTTGAACACCGACTGGAACAAAGCGACCATCGCGATCATCGCATCGCTCGCAATCCTCACCTTCACCTGGTTCATCCGCCGCAAGCTCATCTTCTGGGCCTTCGATCAACCCGTAATGGACGCCTACGGCCTCAACTCCAAGCGACTCACCAACACTTTCCTCGCAACCCTCGCGATCGCGATCGTCATGTCCATGCAAATCGCGGGAGTCGTCCTCGCCGCCGCGATCCTCGTCCTCCCCGGCGCCGCGGCTCTCAACCTCACCGCCAAACTCAAACCCGCGTTCACCTACGCGATCCTCATCGCCCTCGCCGGCGCGGGATTCGGACTCCTTCTGGGATTCAAAGCCCACTACCCCGTCGGTCCCGCGATCGTCCTCGCGCAAAGCATCATCTACCTCGCAACACTGATCATCAAAACCATCGCCATCCGATCATGAACGGAGCATCCATATGAAAGCCGAAACCCTCCTCGCTGAACTCAACACCATCCGCAAGGACCTCGACGAAGACAAGTCTGACATCGAATGGCTCACCCTCCATCATGTCTTCTGCTTCGTCTCCTACAAGATGGGTGACTTCCAAGAATACATCGACGACCAAGCTCAGCGTGGTGCCTTCGACGAGTTCGAAGACTAATCCACATCCAAATCGCGCATGCAACCCCGTATTTTGACCATCCAAAGCCGGTTTTGAGCCGAGCGGAGGATTTCATTGCATCCGCATTTGCACAATCGCCGAAAGTATGCATGATGACTACATCGTGATTGCTCGCCGGGCGCCGCTCCTGCCAAAAGCATCGAGTGAATCCGGAGAACACCACGACGACCGGCTCAGGACGAGTCGGGCGATGAGCCCCGAGCGACGGCGCGGGGAAAAGAACACTCGGCGGCGGCCAACTGATCCGCGACGGCTGAGGCAAACCATGTACTCAAAGGAGGTGATTCAGTGAACGATTCAGTCTGTACCAAGGGGCTACGCCTCCACTGAGCACACGCTCGACGGAGAACATGATGTGCTCCGGCGTAGCCCACTGTCAGAAAAACCGCTGATGAGAATCAGCATCCTACGGCCACCTCCCAAATGGGGGTGGCCATTTTCGTACCCACCCCCTTGCGACGGCGCATGAAAAAGCCCCAATGCCGAAGCATCGGGGCTTTGAGGATCAAAGAACTGAGCGGACTCAGATACCGATGAAGCCGCCCATCACATCGCCAAACGCAACGATCAGACCAGCAAACACAACCGAAACGATTGAGATCAGCTTGATCAGGATGTTGAGTGCAGGGCCGGAAGTATCCTTGAACGGATCACCAACCGTGTCACCAACAACAGTCGCCTTGTGATCTTCCGATCCCTTGCCGTAGACGATCTCGTCGCCACGACCTGCAGCAACCGCTTCTTGTGCACGCGTCATGATGGACTCACGCACAGCAGCCGGAACCTTGTCCGAGTTGCCCTTGCCGTCAACCATTTCTTGAGCAGTGGTCTTGCCGTAGGACTCAAGAAGCTTCTTCGCGTTATCCCAAGCACCACCAGCGTTGGCCATGAAGACCGCGACCGCGAAGCCTGAGGTCAGTCCGCCCGCGAGCAGACCCATCACACCTGGAACCGAGAGGGTCAGACCCACGAGGATCGGAACAATGATTGCCAGAGCGGATGGGATGACCATTTCCTTCTGAGCACCAGTGGTCGAGATCGACACACAGTTCGCGTAGTCAGGGTAGTGGTGACCATCAAGATCAACACCTTCCATCGGCCAGTTGTCTGGATTCGCAAGCTCATCTTCAGCCATACCACCGCGACGCAGCGCCTCGCGGATGAAACCGAACTGACGACGGCACTCACCCATCATCGCGTACGCAGCACGACCGACCGCATTCATGGTCAACGCACAGAAGAGGAACGCGAGGAGAACACCGATGAAGATGCCACCGAGGAGCTTCGGATTCGCAAGCGAAACATTGTAGAAGTTCAGCACATCACGCACCGAGCCTTCCTTGGATGAGACGATGGTTGCACTCCAAGCACCGCCGTCTTTCGGAGCGATCTCGTAGTGGGATTCCATATGGGAAACAACCGCGTACTCGCCCTCCTTTGCAAACTCGACATCATCAGCTTCTTCGCCGTGCATAGAGAGGAGCATGCCGCCGTCGAGGTATGTTTCTTCGCCGTCGAGAGTGATGACCGCGAACTTGCCGTATCCTTGGTAGATCGCCTTACCCATGCCATCTTCAGCGGAGACTTGGTAAGCGCCCTTATCAAGGAAGCCCTCAGCTTGCGAAGTGATCTGAGTCTGAACGATCTGGATGTACGCCGCAAAGAGTGCGAGCGCTGGGAGAGCGGCCGAACCAATCGCGAAGCCCTTACCAGTCGCCGCCGTGGTGTTCCCAAGTGAGTCGAGCATGTCAGTACGCTCACGAACATGCGGAGGTTGACCAGTCATTTCTGCGTTGCCACCCGCGTTGTCCGCGATCGGACCGTACGCGTCAGTCGCGAGTGTAATACCAAGCGTCGAGAGCATCCCGACCGCCGCGATACCCACGCCGTAGAGACCGAGGAGGAAGCTCTCGCCGCCACCGGCTGCTGCGAACGCACCGATGATCGCGATAACAACAACGAGGAGTGATGCCCATGTGGACTTCATGCCTTCTGCGATACCAGCGATGATGACAGTCGCAGGACCAGTAAGCGCCTGCTCAGCAATGCGCTGAGTTGGCTTGTGCTCGTAGCTGGTGTAGTACTCAGTCGCGTATGCGATCACATTACCGGAGATCAGTCCAATGACGATCGCGGCTACCAAACGCCACCAAGGGAGGATGCCAGCCATAGTCGAGTCGTTGCCGAGCAGGAACCAGAGCAATCCGATCGCTCCAACGATAATCAATCCCGAAGCGACATACACACCCATGTGCAGGCCTTTGAGCAGCTTCGCAAAGCTCGCGTTCTCGTCCGCTTTCACCACGAACACACCAAGAATCGAGCAGAGAATACCAACACCCGCGAGCGCCATCGGAGCAACCGCGAGCTTCATCGCAAGACTTGCGGATTCAGCATCAGAGAGCGTCCCGAAGGAGAATGCCGCAGCAACACCAAGCGCCATCGTCGCTAGGATCGAGCCGTAGTACGACTCGTAGAGGTCAGCACCCATACCTGCAACATCACCAACATTGTCACCAACATTGTCCGCGATCGTTGCGGGGTTACGAGCGTCATCCTCAGGAATACCAGCTTCAACCTTACCAACAAGGTCAGCACCAACATCCGCGGCCTTGGTGTAGATACCACCACCAACACGCGCGAAGAGCGCCTGTGTTGATGCACCCATACCGAAGCTGAGCATAACTGTGGTCAGACCAGCAAGGTCGCCAGCGAGTCCGGTCGCATTGAAGACAAAGAACCAGAACGAAACATCGAGGAGCGCAAAGCCCACAACAACGAGTCCCATGACCGCACCGGAACGGAAAGCGACTTTGAGACCCTCATTCAGCGATTGCTTTGCAGCAAAGGTGGTACGAGCGGAAGCGTTGGTCGCCATCCGCATCCCGAACCAGCCACAAAGACCTGAGAAGATACCAGCGACAGGAACACCGATCAGTGCCCACTGACTCTGCAGTCCCATGACATACATCAGTCCGAGGAAGATGATCAGCGCCACGAACACGCCCGCGACGACCTTGTACTGACGAGTGAGGTACGCCATCGCACCGTCGCGGACCGCTTGAGCGATCTGGATCATGTTCTCGTCACCTTCGGACATTTTCATGACCGAGCCGTGGAATGCCTTAGCAGTCAACAGCGCGAGCACACCGCCGAACGGCGCAAGCCAGTACGGCAGCGGGAGATCGCTGATCGATGCCATTGTTGGAATGAGTTGCATACTCATGATGTGCGTGCCTCTGGGTGGTGGTGATATTCCTGCTTGTCCTGTGTGTCACCCATGTCAACGACAGGAAAAGGGTGTGTACCGTGAAGTTTTCACAAACTTTTGATTCCCCAAAATGGGGTCACGATTCTAGTGCCCGCTTACCAAAAATCCGAGCATTTATTCAAAAAACGGCGATCGAGATCGAATCTCGACAAAAAAACCGTTCCATTTCTGGAACGGTCGTTCTTTCAAATCATCACACCGCGATCAATCCCGCGATGGACCACGCTTTGCCGCACGACGCTTACGCTCCGAAGGCTTCTCGTAGTACTCTTTACGCTTGATATCCTTGACAAGCCCCTCTTTTTCGCAGAGCTTCTTGAAGCGACGCATCATCTGCTCCGCACTCTCATTCCCACGCGTTTTGATCCGAATCGCCAT
Organism: Phycisphaeraceae bacterium; assembly: GCA_009827215.1. Taxonomy (GTDB): domain Bacteria; phylum Planctomycetota; class Phycisphaerae; order Phycisphaerales; family UBA1924; genus UBA1924. The sequence goes on along the minus strand of WUAJ01000003.1, from coordinate 16,717 downwards.
CAGGGCTCCATTCACTTCAAGGACTTACCAACTCCCGGCACAACCGCCGGGCCCCTATCAAAGGCACGATCCAACGACAGGTCAACCCCATCCACTGCATCCACCCATTTTCAGCCCAACTTACAGAAGCGAAGTCCAGATAACCGATTGCTCACTGATGCAAACGACCACCAAAGCAGCCATCTTGCTGATCGGGATCTGTTCGCTCGTGCTGCTCCCAGCCTGTGAATCAGTTCCCGCCATGCGCAAGTCCACGGCATGGCAAGGCCAAACCCCAATCTCAGCCTCCTACCTCTGGGGTACCCTTGAAGCCGAGCTCCCGCCGGGAGTCCGCACCGAATCTGTCCTGATTGCCGCAAAAAACGAGCTCCTCCGACAAGGGCATGTGATCAAAAAATCTACCGCTTCACCCCAAGGCGGGAAACTCCTCGCCCTCTCACAACCTGATGCGCCGTACAACCGTGTCCACATCAACACCTCGACACAGCCTTCAGGAGGGGTCAAAATCACGATTAACATTGATCCTGACTCCGAATCCAGAACCCGCCTGCTCCTTGACGCAATCCTCGCGCAGCTAAATATCTAAACATCAGAGCCTTGGATAAAGCCCCCAATCCTGGGGTCCGATACACCCAACATGTCTCAATACCGGACGCAATCGAAGCGTTTCCTACTCCGATTGGATTCGCCCATCGCACGCGCCTTGGTGCTTTGCATCAGCGTACTCACGATTGGTACGCTCGGATTCACATGGATCGAGCATTGGGGTGTGTGGGACTCCTTCTTCTTCACCCTTTACACCCTGACCACAGTTGGGTATGACGACCATGAGATGAGCATCACCGGTCAGCGATTCGCCGCATTCCTCATGATCGGAGGCATCGGTTCTGTCTCCTACGCACTCAGCCAGATCGTCCAGTACGCCGCAACCAACGCAATCGACACGGAGAAACGCATGATCACCAAAGCCAACAAGCTCAGCAACCACTGCATCGTCTGCGGCCTAGGACGAACCGGACTCCATGTCATCCAACGACTCGACGAGCAAGGCATCCCCATCGTCGCGATCGATCGAGACGAAAAACTCGTCAAGCAAGCACGTGACCGTGGGATCATCGCCATCATCGGAGACGCATCGCACGACAAAGCATTCCACGACGCCGGGATCCTCCGCGCATACGCCGTCGCCGCCGCGACATCCTCAGATGCCGCCAATGTGATGATTTGCCTAACCGCTCGTGCCCTCGCGCCGGAAATCATCATCTCCGCAAGAGCCGAGGACGAGGACTCCATCAACAAACTCACCCGCGCCGGAGCAACCTCCGTCATCAGCCCAACACGCTACGGCGGAGAAGGGATTGCAGACAGTATGCTCCGTCCATCGGTAGCCGAAGTCGTTTACGGCTCCCATCACGAAGGTGACAAGAAACTCCATTTCAGAGAGATCCCAATCACCAACGAAAACAATCGAGCAGGACTCTCCATCTCTGATCTCATACAAAACTTCCCAAGCATCGCTTACATCGCATCACGGAATGCCAACGGACAATACAACATGCGTCCAGGAACGGAGCATGTTCTTCTCGACGGAGATTACCTTCTTATTGCTGGACAGAATCAAGACCTCGCCGCCGTCGAACGCTACTTCCCAGAGTATCAAAAAACCGCGGCATAAACCGCGGCTTGCAAAGTCTCAAACAGCTTTCAATTCAACGATCTTTGATCGCAACATACGGCACTGCGTGCTGTCCAACATAATCAGTCGTTGGACGATACAGACGATTATCGCCGAGCTGCTCAATCACATGCCCCGCCCAACCCGCGATGCGTGCGAGCACGAACATCGGAGTGAACAAATCAAGCTTCAGGCCGATGCAGTGGTATGTGGTCGCGGAGTAGAAGTCGACATTCGGATAGATCCCCTTCGCCGCGTATTCACGCTCCATAACGAGCTCGATCGCGTGCGACTTATTGTACAAGTCCATGTTGCCCGTGTCTTCGGCGAGTTGCTTCGCGAGCGTCATCAGTTCCGCAGCACGAGGGTCCTTCGCTTTGTAGACGCGGTGACCGAATCCCATGATGCGTTCTTTATTCGCGATCATGTTCATCACATGGCTCTCCACAGAATCCACATCTGAGATCTGGTTGAGCATCTTCATCACGCCCTCGTTCGCGCCGCCGTGGAGCGGACCGCGGAGCGAGCCAACCGCAGCGGTGATCGCCGAGTACATATCCGACAAAGTTGAGATGACCACGCGAGCCGCGAAGGTCGAGTTGTTCAATCCGTGATCCGCGTGCGTGATCATGCAGATATCAAACGCACGAACCATCGCATCAGTCGGCTTCTCGCCATTGAGCATGTACAGGAAGTTGGCCGCAAAGCTCAGTGACGGATCCGGATCGACAATGTCCAATCCTCGGCGATGACGATCAAACGCCGCGACGATTGCCGGAGCAGTCGCAAGGATGTTCAATGCCTTGTGACGAGCGACCTCGACCGAGTTCTCATTCGGAGATGGATCATCCATCGCCATCGAGCTGATCATCGTGCGGATGACATGCATCGGCTCCGCATCAACAGGACACGCCTTGATCCGCTCCTTGAGCGCATCGGTCATCGTGTAGTCTTCACGGAGTTCTGCGTTGAACGCTTCAAGCTCAGCAGCGGTGGGGAGCCGTTTATTCCAGAGCAGGAACACCGTCTCCTCGAACGAGCTCTTGGATGCCAGATCACCGATCGCGATCCCGACATATTCCAATACCCCTTCGGTGCCATTGATAAACGACATCTCGGTCTGTGCGGCAACGACGCCCTCAAGACCCTTGGAGAAAGTGCTTTCCGCGGTGCTCATACAGCATCCTTTCGACTACAAATCGGCTCAAAGACCCGGCTCGATCTGGAATGCCACGCTCTCTCAGCGTCTCCAGATACCGGGTGGTAACTATAGGCAACACACCACTCCCTCGCCCCGCTCAACCGTGTACCATCCCCGATGCTCATCCCTCTGGGTACAAACCGCCCCCTTGCTCGCAGGACACGCATTGTCCCTGTGCTCATCGCCCTGAATCTGGTGGTATTCGTCCTCCAGATCATTCTCCAATCTTCGGATCCCCAGCTCGTCGAACGATTCTTGAACTTCGGACAAGTCTGGAGACACGACCTCACACCCTGGGGACCCGTGACTTCCGCATTCCTCCACGCCGACTTCTGGCACATCGCCGGCAACATGCTCGCGCTCTTCGTGTTTGGACCCCCAGTCGAGGATCGCTTCGGACGCATCGGATTCACCATCTTCTACCTCGTCGGCGCGATCGGATCGGGACTCATTCATGTCGCTGTGTCCAACCATCCCGCGATCGGCGCATCGGGAGCGATCGCCGCCGTGACCGGCGCGTTCCTTGTGCTGTTTCCCAACTCACGCATCCGCGTGCTCTGGTTCTTCATCCTCATCCAGTTCCTCATGGCGCCAGCGTGGTGGCTCATCGGACTCTGGATCGTCATCGATCTCTTCTCCCAAACCTTCCAACCCAACAACGGCACCGCAAACGCCGCACATCTTGGTGGATACGCGATAGGAATCTCCACCGCAATTTTCCTCCTTGCGACCAAGATCCTCGCGCGCGAACCGAGCTACGACCTCTTCTCCATCCTCCAGCATAAGAACCGCAAACGCGCCTTCAAAGCCGCGTCACGCAACTCCACTCCGAAACCCTACAAGACCGAATCGAAACAGGATCCAATGGTCGCCGAACTCGCCGCACGCCGAGCACAGATCTCAGAACGCCTCACGCAAGGCAATGTCGAAGATGCTGCAGATCGCTACCTCGCGATGGTCCAGTACTTCAATGATGATCCCAAGTACCCGACCACGATGCATCGCGATGCGCAGTACCAGATCGCCAATCATCTTTATCAAACCAATCAGCGTCAGGAAGCACTCGACGCGTACCAAGCACTGCTTAAGGACTACCCCAACGATACCGAACGCGATGTCATCTGCATCCTCCGCGCCCGCATCAACGCAAACGATCTCAACAACCCTGACGCAGCCCTCGACATCCTCAAAAACCTCATCGCCAACACCTCAGACGACGACATCAAAGCTCTCGCCCAATCCGAACTCGATGCCATCCGGAGCAAACAAGAATGACTCACCATCGCACACGAATCAAAATCTGCGGCATCACCAACATCGCCGACGCCCAAGCCGCCGTGGACAACGGCGCCGACGCGCTCGGATTCATCTTCGTCAAAGACACCCCGCGCTTCATCGATCCGGATGACGCCGCCGCGATCATGTTCAACTTACCACCGATGGTCTCCGCGATCGGAGTCTCCCGCGACCTCACCCTCGACGAGTTCTGTGACCTCGAACAAACCTGTCCCGCGCACTCCTTCCAACTCCACGGCAAAGAACCTGTCTCACTCGTCCAGCAGTGCGGACCCGGAGTCATCAAGGCATTCAAATACGAACAGGTCACCATCCAATCCCAGCTCGATCGTTGGTCAAAGGTTGCCGAGGTCGACGCCCTCCTCATCGACGGCTCCGATGGAGGTGAAGGCAAAGCGTTCGATTGGTCCCAGCTCGCACCACTCATAGAGAACTATACAAAGCGGATCATCATCGCCGGAGGTCTGGATGAATCCAATGTGACCGAGGTCATCAAGACCCTCAAGCCTTACGCCGTGGACATCTCATCCGGCGTCGAATCCGAGCCGGGAATCAAAGACCACACCAAGATTGCCAAACTCTGCGCTGCGGTCCACGCCGCAAATAGTTAGGACTCCGCTCTCGCCAGCGCGATCAACGCCACAACCGTCGAGTCCTCGCTCACTCCATCGGTGTGCACGACCGATTCTGCGATCTGCATATACAACGGATCACGCTGTTCGTAGACCGTCCCGATCTCATCAAGCACATCGCCGCCCGTGAGCGAGGGGCGATCCGTGTTGTCCGTGCTGCTCAAGCGTGTCCGCAGCGTGCTTGGTTGCGCTTTGAGATAGATCACGCGACATTCACTCGAGTTGAGCAGTCCCACGCACCCCTCAGCAGTGGGGGTCCCACCCCCAAGCGCGATCACGCGTCCATTGGTCTGTAACTCCTGGTACAGAGCCGTTCGCTCCGCAGCGCGGAACGCGTCCATCCCATGATTCGCGATCGCTTCTCCGGCGCCAGCGCAGTCCAAAACGCGAGCCGTCGAGTCATCGAGATCGACAAAGTCGCGTCCGAGTGATTCGGCAAGCCGAGCACCGATGGTGGACTTACCAGAACCGCGCAACCCAATCAACACGAGATTGGGTTCGAGCGTGCTCATCTTTACTCGTCCTTCACGCGCGCCATGTACGACCCGTCTTCAGTCGATACACGGATCTTCTCGCCATTGGAGATAAACGGCGGCACGCGCGTCTTCAATCCAGTATCACACTCAGCTTCCTTGAGCTGATTCGTCGCAGTCGCGCCCTTGATACCAGGAGGTGTTTCGGTCACAGTGACTACAACCGCAGAAGGCAGTTCAATCGCAACCGGATTCCCCTCGTGGAACAGCACAGTGCAGCTCGAGTTCGGAGACATGTAGAGCAACGCGTCGTCGAGCAGATCCTGACTCAACTCGACCTGGTCGTAGTCTTCCATATCCATGAAAGTCCCGCCGCCCTCACCGTCGCCGTAGAGAAACTCCATCTCACGCCGATCAAGTGTCGCACCATCAACCACATCCGAGCCTTGGAATCGCTTCTCTGTCATCCCAGACCCATCCACAGCACGCATCTTGATCTGGATGTACGCCGGCCCCTTGCCGGGTTTCGTATGTGCAAGCTTCGCAACAACATACAACTTCCCGCTGTAGTTCACCGCCATGCCCGGACGCAGTTCGTTTGCTTTCATAGATATCAGTTTCCTGGGAATGATCGCCGAGCGATCGGAGTTACACACACGCCGAGGGACCATTCCCAGAGCGCCCCTATCCTAGCACAGCAAGACCACGCACAAAGGAGCATACGGTGACCATTCAATCAGCCCTCTCGCGCCGCGACGCCCTCAAACTCTTCGCCGCAACCACCTCAACCCTCGCCATCACATCCCCGGCGATCGCTTCAGCGTTCCGCTCACTAGTAGACAATAAACAAACCTTGCTCAAGTGGTACCAGATCAAGCCAAACCACTACGCCTTCGTAGACCTCAACACCGGAGGAAATGTCCTGCTCCACCTCCGCGAAGACCGTTGCACACTCATCGATACCAAGTATCCACACTTCGCCGGCGCGATCCTTGATGATGCCCACACAATCCTCGCCGCGGATCATCCGCCCCTCACCCTGATCAACACCCACCACCACGGCGACCACACCGCCGGAAACGGCGCCATCATCCCACACGCCAAAGCGTCCTACGCACACAAGAACGCCATCCCACGGATCCAATCCCAGCTCGATCGATTCAAACAAACCGCCCAAAACGCCGTGGACCAAGCAAAGCAATACAGCGACTCCGAAGAACTCGAATCAATCGCACACCAAATCTCTTCCAAAGCGTCGAGCTGGACCAACCAAACCATCACCCCAACCACCGCCGTAGATAAAGCCGTCACCACAATCCCTTCAACCGAAATCACCCTTCACCACTTCGGCGCCGGACACACCGACAACGACCTCGTCGTTCATTTCGAGAACGACAATGTGATCCATACCGGAGACCTCGTCTTCGCAGGACTCCACCCATTCTTCGACCCATCCGCAGGAGTCACCGCCAAGGGATGGGTGAACTCACTCCAAAGAACACTCGCCCTCTGCGACTCCAAAACCACAGTTATCCCAGGACACGGCCAACCAGGAACCAAAGCCATCATCCAATCACAACTCGACTACATGAGCCAACTCATCGAACAAGTCCAAAAACAAATCGACGCCGGCACCACAAAGGAAGCCGTCGCCGAAATGCATTGGGACTTCATGGATGGACTGGGATTCGAACGAATCAAATCCCGCGCCATCAGCGCCGTCTACGACGAGCTGTCTCAATAACCAAGCTCAACTCGTCGCGTAGTAGAATCGCTCGCTCACAATCTTCCCATCGCGCCATTCCTGAACCGCGACCTGCTCGATCTGGATGTCCTGACCATCCGTGCTCTTCCAGCTCATCGAGTTCTCGTACGCCGAGCTATTTTCGCCGACCATGACCTTGGGAGTCTCGAAGCTCGTGAACTCCGCGACCGAATCCACAAACTGCTGCTCGCGCTCAAGATTCGCCGCGAGCCCCACAGTCTTCCCATACGCCGGCTCCTCCATCACCACATCATCCGCATAAAACTCCTTCATCGCGTCCATGATCCGCCCCTCGCGGATGTATCCCAGAAGCGATTCGATCCCGACCTGTGTTTCTGTACCAGTGCTCATAGTGCTTTCTCCTTGTGTGGTTCGTGTGTGTTTATGCCAGTTCAAAGAACAGCAACTCGCTGCCCTCGATTCCTTCAATGTCAACGCGTCCCGCTTCAAACGAGAACGCATCACCACCCGTGAGTTCTTTGCCATCAACCAAGACCTTCCCGCGCGCCACATGGACATACCCATGCCGACCGTCAGGGACAATCGCTCCGATCATGCTTCCAGCACTCAGGTCCGCAACCGAGACCTCCGCATCCGCGTGAATCTTCAGCGACCCATCGCGAGCAGCAGGAGACGCGAGCAGCTGCCATTGATCCGCTCGACCCGCCGCATCAAACGACGTCTGCTGATATCCCGGCTCGACCCCCGCAACGCTCGGCTCGATCCAGATCTGCAGCAGATGCGTCGTCGCATCATCCAGACCATTGAACTCGCTATGGCGGATCCCCCTGCCCGCAGACATCAGCTGGAGATCGCCGGGAACGATCTCGCCATGCTGACCAGTGCTGTCCTCGTGCTTGATCTTCCCATCGAGCACCCAGGTCAGGATCTCCATCTCATGATGCGGATGCATCCCAAACCCGCGGCTCGCCTTGATCTTGTCATCGTTAATCACCCGGAGCGAACGAAACCCCATCCGATCCGGATCCATGTACCGACCAAACGAGAACGAGTGGTACCCGTCGAGCCAGCCAATCTGCGTCCGCCCGCGCGTCGCGCCGTCCCAAAACCTGAGTTGTGCGTTTGTCTTGGTCATGATGCCGCTCCTTTCCTGTGCTCCAGCGAGTGCCGTGGAGTGTTACCTGTATAAAGTGTGTTGCAACACATATTATTCCAAATAAAATCAGATCATTCAGTTTCTGCCCCATCGCGTGCAAGGACCAGCAACCTGTTGAGTTGATCCAGCTCACCCGCCTTCATGTGCCCCAGCTGCTGCTTGTGCAGCTGGTCCACCTTGCCCCGCATCCGCTTGAGCAGCGCCCGCCCCTCACCAGTGATCCGCACGACAGAGCACCTGCGATCGTCCTCGAGCTTCTCCTTGACGACAAACCCCGCATCGAGCAAGCGATTCACGAGCCGAGTCGTGTCCGGATCATGCGCCACCATCCGCTCCCCGATCGATTCCATCCGTATGCCCTGCTTCCCGGCTCCCGCAATAATCCGCAGCGCGTTGTACTGCGTTTCCGACACGCCGAAGCTCTTAAACAACTGCGCAAAGTCGCGCCCCAGCACGCTCATCGTCCGCACCAGATTCAGATACGCCTCCTGCTCACGCATCGTGAACGCGTTCTTCTTCCCAAGCTCAACCGCGAGCCGAGAGCGAGAATCTGTTTTTGTATTTTGCGTAGCCATGCTGTATTATGTGTTGCAACAAGTAAATGTCAAGCAGAATAACCTAACAACTCAAAATAGCCAATGGTGGATGATTATGCCGGTTCGAGAATCATCAGCCGCTCAAGATGCGCACGAACCTGGGTCGCGGTGCACTTCTTGAAATCGACCTGCTCCGCGTTCCAGCCGAAGGCGCGAGCCCCCGCGACATTCTCAGGGGAATCATCGAAGAATAGGATCTGCGACCCCGCCGCATTGACGCGGCGCTCGTAGGCCGCGAACGCTTTTTCGTCCGGCTTTGCGAGTCCGAACAAGTGACTGCCGTGCTTGTGCTCGATGATGAACGCGCTCGGAGATTCCTCTTCCATCCGATCCCAGTGAAGCGAGTTCGTGTTGGAGAACAATCCAGTCGTCAGATCCGCGTACTCGTTGAGCTCGTCGATCAGCTCGCCCATCCCCTCGTACTCGTCGAGCAACCACGCATGATGGACCGCGGCAACATCGTCGATCGAGTACGCCTCATCGCATGCTTTGGAGATCGAGCGGAAGAACGCCTTGTCGCTCATCTGTCCTGTTTGGTAGCGCGGCTCGATGGCGCGCATCTTCTTGTAGCACGCCGTCCCGGCTTTCTTGGTCTTCTTCTCGATGCCGGCGCTAGCGCAGCCTTCTTCCCAAGTACGACAGATTTTGAGTATGACCCCGCCCCAGTCGAAACAGATATGCCGGATGTCATCGCTCATTTCATTCTCCTGCGTGGTCGTCAGTACTCGTAGAGCCGGGAGTGACTTTCATGATTTCGTCCATCACCGTCGTCGCGAACGATCCGCGTGGGAGCTCGAACGCGCATCGGATGTATGCGCCGTGCTCGTCGACGCCGCCTTCGACTTCCGGATCGATCACCGGAATCCTCAGCGGCCTGCGATCCCCTCCGATCATCTGGGGGTGATCGCGTGACTCACACGATTCCAAATCTTTCGTCGATACTCCCGTGTTTGCAAGGGCTTGGAGTTCAATCGCGTCAATTTCCCCAGTTGCCCTCGGCATCGTGGTGCCCCACATCGGGCCTGAGGGACTGATTTCGCCTGATTCGAGGCGAGCGGCGGTCTCCGAATTTTCGAGATCCGATTGTTCCACATGGAACATTCGGCGGGAGTTGAGCAGGAATCCCTGATCGCCGGGGAGCAGCTTGTGGTGGGTGCCGTCCGCGACTCGGTTGTTGAGGACCTGGTTAAAAATCGCGGATTGGAACGCGGAGATGTAGAAGCCGAACGCGGTCTGGTCGATCGCCGTGATCGCGGTTTGGGGGTCGGCGTCTTGGGCAAGGCGGGACAGGACGCGGCGCTCGATGTTGAAGACTTTGGGGAGTGCTTCTCGGGCGGCGGTAAAGTTTCCTGCCTTGTACAACTCGCGCGCGTCGTGTTGTGATTTGGGCGCCAGTGGGTGTGGGGAGAGGAGGAGGTCGATCGCGTGTTGGTGATCGCCGAGGATCAGGGCGCGACCGATCTCGTGGTTGTTCTGGATGAGTCCGAAGCGCTGGGGTCCGAATCGGTTGGGGACGCCTTGCTTTGCGAGTTGTTGGAGGGCGCGGTTCGTGTGGAGCACGGCGGTTGGATCGACATCACGCACGCGGATCGAGAAGCGATTCCCGGCAAGATGTCCACGCTTGAGTTTGTTGGTATGCAGATCGACCCACTGGACGGTGAGCTTGTCGTGGCGCAGCGACGGGAAGTCCTCAGGGGTCTTCCCGGGCGTGTGGACGGAGATGACTTGCTGCGTGATTGCGTGCTTGTCTTTGAGTCCGGCGTGCCCAATGGATCGCTTCCCGACTTTGAAGTGACGCGCGACGATGTCGCGGAGCTGGAGCGTGGAGAGTCCTCGTTTTTCGATGAGCATATAGATGTGCTCGCCGTGCCCTGCGGGTTGGTAGAGCGGGAGCTCGGTGACGAGGAAGTCGTCGGGACGGTTTTTGATGGTGCCTCCGATTCCTGGGATGTCACGCGTGAGGTACACGGGAGCCGCGACGGCGGCATCGAAGGGTGGGAGGTTAGATGAAGTGGGGGCGGGCATGGGAGGGGATTATAGGTATAAAGGAAGTCGCGTATAGGATGGTTCAGTTATGCGCAAGAGGAAGCACATCAAGGACCCCCTTCTCGGCTTTGGTTGGGTGGGGTGTGTGTCAGCAGTGATATTGATTGCTCTTGTCGTGGCGATGTTTGCTGGGGTCGAGCTTCGTTATGAACTAATGAAGCTCGTTGTTTCGGCATTTGGTGTCGATTCAATGATGTTGTTTGTCATCAGATTGCCATATTTGGGTTTCAGCATCTTTGGGATATCTGTGAGTATTGTGACAGGAGCATCGGTACTGCTCGCAATGAAAATCGCACCATATCGGTTTCGTTCGTCTATTCAGCTACTTATCTTTGTTCTTTGTACTTTTTGGTTTGTTGTGGCGCTCGAAGGCAACTTGGCACTTGGGCGAGCAAGATTTGGATTCAATTTTTATCGATTCCAGTTGCTCGAAGTTCTTGGAGTTGCTTTAACAGCTGTCGTCTTGGTATTTCTGACTCGATGCAAACTCGTTGCTGTATTGTGGGGATTGGCTGTTGTGCTCACTTTGTTCAACGCAGTTTGGATCCACAAGACCAATGATTTTCCACCAGGGGATGTTGTTATCTTCTATGCGTTTGATATGTTTGAATACACCTCATTTTCATTGGTATTCGATCTCTTAACAATGGGGTCATTGCTTGTTTGGGCTGTACTTGGGCGCCGTAAGGTGCTCCCAGAACACATGTGCGAATCCTGTGGGTATGACCTCGCTGGTCTAGAAGATGTGACGGCCTGTCCTGAATGCGGTGGTAGCACTTGTGCGTCAACTAATGACATTGTTGGGGCGGAGCATTGATACAAAAGAATGACACCTCTCGATTGAGAGGTGCCTTGGGTATTTGGAACTAGGTAGAAGCTTTATCGTCTGCGGCGGGTGGAGATGAGGCCGAAGGCGAGTGCGATGGTTGCGGTGCCTGGGGTTGGAATGAACTCGACGGTGAGGTCTGCTCGGCCCAATCCGGAACCCGTCTGTGGAATACCACTCGCGTTTAAAACAATGCTGAGTTCGTAGGTTCCAGTATCGAGAGTGAGGAGATCGTTGACGATGGTGGTGCCGGCGGTACCTGAGAAGTTGTTGTAGATCAGACCGCCATTTTGGAAGAGCTGAATCCTTGCGGTTCCGATTCCTCCAGAAGATCCAGGATCGATCCCTCCCCCGTCACGGCCGAAGATCTCGCCGGTCAACATCATCTCGGCGGACATGCCGGCTCCGATTGAGAAATCAAGAAACAGGGTATTCGACGAGCTTGAACCACTAATGGCTCCTCCGCCGGCAGATGCAGAGCCATCGAAAGTGAGCGTTTGTGTTGCGTTATCGAGTAATGAGGTCTGGGAGGCGTTTGAAGATGCCGGAGCAAAGACCCCGCCTGTATCTTCGGTGTAATGGACCTCGCTATCGAACTGTGTGAAGAGATCACTGCTGGAATCTGAACTTCCGGGGACAGTGATTGTCCTGTCGAGGTTTGTGAAAGTGACGCTCGAGTGTGCTGTGCCTGCGATCGACATCGCACAAACGATGGTTGGGATCAGTTTCGTGCGATCGGATAATAAATGGATGTGTTTCATATCTTTCTCCTTCTCCAAATGAACTACCAATAAACGGGTGTCGGTCGATTTGATTTTACAAGAATTGAGATCTGGTACAAGGATTAATTCTGAATCAACCTTGAGTGTATGTGCACACGAAAAACTCACTCAACTATTCAGATTGTGTTAGCGACGTTGTCACTTTCAGGTTGTTTGTTAATGACGACTGGATTCGTTGAAATCTTCGTCGGTGTCGTCATTTGGCGGGGTCATCACGCATGCTTGCTCGATGACGGATTCGTCCGCGAAGATCGGGACATTGGTCGCGACTCCGAGCGCGATCGCGTCGGAGGGGCGGGCGTCGATGTGGACGAGGTGGCCGTCGGGTCGGGCTATTGAGAGCTGGGCGATGAAGGCGCCGTCGATGAGGTCGGTGATGGTGATCGCTTCGAGGGTTGCGCCGAGTCCGGTGATGGTCGATGCGAGCAGGTCGTGGGTCATGGGGCGTGGGAGTTCCATGCCTTCGAGACGACGTCCGATCGCGGCGGCTTCGACGATCCCGATCACGATGGGGAAGGCGCGTGGAGCGTCGAGGTTCGGATCCGCTTCGCGGAGCTCGATGAGCTGCTCGGCTTTGCGCTCGTGGATCAGGATTCTGGAGAGTTCCATTTGGACCAGCATGTGGTTGCTCCGATCTGCTGAGATTGTAGGGGGAAACAGGGGGTGCGTCAGGCGGGGGAGATTTGCGTGGATTGCGGCGAGCGATGGCGCTTGTCGGCTACGCGGACGGTGCTCCCGGTGTGTCCATCGCAGAAGACCCCTCGCTGGTGGGACATGAGCGTGTCGATGTAGCGGACGAAGTCGGGGCTGGCGCGGTGGAGGTGGCGCGTGCGTTTGTTCCAGACCTCGGAGACGAGCTGGGTGTTGACGATGCGCGTGATGTCGGGCTGCCAGATCTTCCAGACCTGCTGGTCGAGGATTCCGAGGTCCACAAGCGCGTGCTCGTGGGCGAGCAGGTCGAAGTACTCACGGATCGCGACGGCGGTTTCGAGGTCGCCTTGCCAATGGTCGTTGAGGCGGAGGTCGGCGTCAAGTCTGCGGAACGCGATCAGCGATGCGTGACGCTCCGTCAGGTTGAGGAAGACCTGGGCGTTGAGTGATTGTTTGTGTGATTTGGCACCTCGCAGGTACGCGAGGATGGCGCAGAGCGATCCGGCTACGATCGCGCTCGTGGAGACGAGTTGGAGCAAGAGGGGCAATGGCATCGCATCGGCCCGTCCGCTTGGGAGGATGGTGATTTCTGGTCGGATTCCATAGCGTGAATGCTAGGGCGGCTGATTATGGAGTCAATACGGGCGAAACTGAAATAGTGGTGGGGGGATGGAGCTTGCGTCCCTAGGATTGGTTGGAAGGATTCCAAGACGCTATGCCTACCTTGATGCTTGATGTTGTGATGTTTGTTTTGTTGCTGGGGGCGGTGGCTTCGCTGGTGTACTGGGGGGCGGTGACCGCGGCGATTGTCAAGACGAATCGTATGCTTCCCACAGCGAGGGACGGGATCTCGATCGCGGATCGGACGCCTCCGGAAGAGCGGGTGTGCATCGTGGTTCCGGCGCATAACGAGGCGGGAAATATCGCGAAGCTGATCCGTTCGCTCAAGGCGCAGGATTACGATCGGTTGAACATCGTGCTGGCGCTGGATCGGTGCACGGACGACACGAAGGGGGTCGCGCTTGAGGCGATTGATGGGGATCATCGGTTTGAGATCGTGGAGATCACGGAGTGTCCGGATGATTGGGCCGGGAAGGTGCACGCGGCGCATAGCGGTGTGACGCGCTCGAACGGGGCGCGGGACGCGGATGTGCTGCTGTTTAGCGATGCGGATACGTGGTTTGATCCGGCGTGCGTTCGTGCGACGGTGGCGCTGGCGAATGATCGCGGCTTGGACATGCTGAGTCTGCTGAGCACGCTGGAGGGGGAGCAGTGGTTTGAGAAGTGGGTGCAGCCCGCGGCGGCGTTTGAGCTGGCGCGTCAGTATCCGTTGCTGAGGGTGAATACGGACGGGGAGCGTCAGCGGCCGTTTGCGAACGGGCAGTTCATGCTGTTTCGATCGGATGCGTACCAGGACATCGGTGGGCACGAGGCGGTCAAGGGGGCGGTGCTTGAGGATATCGCGTTTGCGCTGCTGCTCAAGTATCGCGGGAAGCGTGGGGGATTGCTGATGGCGGATGGGATCCTGCGCTGCGGGATGTACGGGAGCTGGGAAGAGTTTGTGCGTGGGTGGAAGCGGATTTATACAGAATCGGCGAATCGTGAGGCGGGTCGGCTCAAGCGGTACTCGGTGCGTGTGCCTGTGCTCAATGCGCTACTCCCTGATATGTCGGTTGCGTGCATGGTGCTCGCGATTTGGCTCGGGAATCCGGTGACGCAGATCGGCGGGGGGATTGTGGGTGGTGCTGGAGTGCTTGCGTGGTTTGTTGCTGTGGGATTGATGCTGCGGATGAGTCATGCGCCGTTTGGGCAGGTCTTTGGGTTCTGGTTTGGGTCGTTTTTGGTTGGGAAGATCTTTAGACAAGCAGCGCAGGATCTGGAGACGGGGACTCCGACGAAGTGGGGCGGGCGCGAGTATGTGCGTCCGGTCGCGGATGGAGGGGGTGCGTGATGAGACGGCTGCGGCGAGATGTTGATGAGGTGCGTGTTGAGCTGACGCCGATGATTGATGTTGTGTTTTTGTTGCTGACGTTCTTTGTGGTTTCCATTGTGATGATGGTGCGCGCCGATGTGCTCAATGTGGATCTCCCTGAGCTCGCGTCTGGGACGGCGGCGGAGCGGGTGGAACCAATTACCATCGCGGTTCTTGATGATGGTGGGCTTCTGGTCAATCGTGAAGAAGCGGACATGGAATCGGTGGTGGGTATGGTGCAAGCGGCGCGGGAGGAACAGTCCGAAGCTCCGATTGTGCTTGCGGTGGATGTGGGGTCGAGCTCTGGGGTGCTGATCGAACTCGCGGATCGATTGACAGGCGCGGGGTTGGGCGCGTTCTCGATTCTGGGGAGGGAAGACGGGGGAGCAGACTGATGAGCGCGGGATTGATCGAGCTTGATCATCGTCGTGGGGCGTTGTCGGGATCGATGGCGCTGAGTCTGCTGTTGCATATGCTTGTGGTGTTGGTGCTGCTGTGGACAGGAGTTCCTGGGAGTGGAGGCGATTCGTTTGCATCGATGGCTCCTCAGGAGATGATCGAGCAAGTTGAGCAGGAAGAAGAACTCCGGCTTGGTCTCAACGAAGCACAGTCAGCATCGATCGATTGGCTCGGGATCGAGCAGCGCGAAGCAGTGCGCGGCGAGGCGGCGATCTCGGAAACTGAACAAGCGGCGCAAACCACAGCGGTGGGTGAGGAGCAGATCACCGAACCAACCCAAGCTGTGCCGGAGCAGCAACCGATCGAGAACAATGAAGATCCGATGCAAGTGGTTGAGCAAACGGAAGAGCTGGTTCAGGAACAAATCGAGGAACAGGAAGAAGCGCAGGTCGATGACGAGGTTGTCGATCCAATCATTGATCCAGCGGTCCAACCTGTGCTTGAGCAGATTCCAGTCGATGAGGGTGAAGGGGTTGTGATCGCGACGGCTGAAGAGTCAGCCGAACAGCCGATGGATGAACCAACTGATACTGAAGCGGAATCGACATCTGAGCAATCTGCTCAACAACAGTCGGAAGCTTCAGAAAGTGCCACACAGCCTGATACAGAAAGACCAGTTGGAGCGCCTGGTGTGTTGTCGGAGCGGGAGGTGGTCGCTACGCGAATTAAGCGGGCGCTTGATGTGGATCCGTACAAACCCAACGCGCCGATCGCGGGCAAGGGGCTCGAGATCATCACGGTGCGTCCGCGCTACAGCTCTACGGTCCGTATGTCGGCGGTCCCGAAGAATCCGATCGTGCTGATCTATTTCAATCGCGAGGGGAAAGTAGCGAAGGCGGAGTTTCTACGCGATCGGCGTGTGGTGTATTCGTCGGGGTTTTCGGGGGTGGATGAGCCGTTGCTCAACGCGATCTATCAGTGGAAAGCGAAGGGCAAGCAGATCGACGAGATCGAGGGGGATGATCTGATCGAGGTGTCGATCAAGATCGTGTTCCGGCGCGAGCGGTCGAGCGATTCGGACTAGTTACCAGAAGTACACAATCAGCACGGCGAGGATCCCCAGCGCGATGGTCCAGGTGATGAGCGCGGTGATGGTCGCTTTGTTGGCGCGTCCCTTGTCGTACCAGGTTGTGGGACGCACACCTTGTGCGAGCAGGATCGCGGCGGAGCTGAGGTTGATGCAGACTATGTTGGTCATCGCTAGAACAGCTGCACCAGCTGCTTGT
>WUAJ01000200.1 GCA_009827215.1 Phycisphaeraceae bacterium | reverse complement strand
GGATTCAGTGTCGAACCATCCGGACTCCCAAAGCTCAGAACACCAAGATGCACCTGCTCCGGAACCGATCCAAACTCAGCACCGATATCCAGCGTGCCTTCAAGCACAGCACCGGAAGAAACCTGAGCCGCGCCAGTCTGATCGAACCAAGCATTGAAGTTGTTATCCGCTTCGTTTCCGATGAACGCATCCCACGCCGCGACCGAAGCGCTCTTCGCCCACATCGCGCTGCCCATCGCGCCAGGTTGCTCAGCAACCACAAGGAACCGATCCTCGCCGTTCCCCGCAGGAGTGCATGCGACATAGAGCGTGCTCCCGTCGATCCCAGCCCACAAGTTCACGCCGTTGTTGCTGCCAACAAGCACCGCGCCCGCATCGAGCGTGCCATCGATCACAAAGCCATCGTTGGGATCCCCACCCTCAACCGCGAAGTGCCAATCCGCGCCGCTGTTGTTGTCCCAAGTCCCAGCGCCATCATTGAACACCATGTCGAGCTGCATCGCTGAACCAGGAATTGGGAAGCTGATCTCCCAAATGCCGTCCGCGTCACTGTCATCCATCGCCGCATCAGGAAGCACGCTCGCCCAGTTGTCATAGCCGTAGTGAATCCAGACCGGATTGGCGCCATCCAATACTGTCCCATTGGAATCGTACGAAACGGTCACCATCTCCCCCGCCTGCGCTGGATCGGGAGTGATCGTCACTCCCCCACCCCCGCCGCCGGTCGTGCTATTCCCAACCCATACATGCATGATGTCCGACTTGCACATATTCCCCACAGTATCCAAGGCTTCCACATAGTAATCAATCAACACATCGTTCTGACCCGTGATCATCGCGCCGTACCGCTTCGCTTTCCGCGTCGCTTCAAGCACCCCCGCAGGAGTCGGCACCACATCACTGCTCATCGCAACACTGTTCCACGCGCCAACCTCAGGACCACCTGCATAAGTCTCGTTCTGCACCGAGTTCAGCGGATTGACCCCATCGAGATCCACACGCCACTTGAGCGTCGCGCTCGACACCGCGATGTAATCATCAATCAGCGTCCACACCTCAAAGTCGCTTGGTTGCGGAGTGCCCCCAAACTCGAGCCCCCCAGGGTTATACGGCTCGCGCTGCGGTACAAAGATCGTCGGACCGACACGATCGTTGATCGCAACATCCGCGTACGCCTCATCGATCATCTCGACCACAGCATTCGCCGCACGCGTCGGATTCGAATCCCACACTTCCGTCCCATCCCAGTACCAATAGTCCGACGCCTGCGCGATCAGCATCATCCGCCACGCCTGATGACGCAGTGTTCCCGTCCCGTTGATGATGTGATCGAGATCGCTCACATTGTTCGGATTGATCGGGAAGTCCACATCGATCGTCGCCAGCGCATTGCGCGCCGAAGTCAGCGCCGCCCAAGAGTTGATGTCCGGAGACACCGCGCCCGCGTTGACATCACCGCCGAGCCATTTCTTGAACTCCGGATCGCCCGCGTCCGCGCCCGCCCACGACCCATCCTCGACATGAATCACATCGCTCGGATCCACCGGGAATCGTTCGAGATAATCATCCACCGTCGTCACATCGTAATCCGGATCGTTGCTCGCCCAGTTCACCATGTTCTGGAAGTTGTGGTGGTAGTACCCCTCGCTCCCACCACCGAAGTTATCCCCGTCATGATGCAGCATCACAAACATCGGATGATCCGCGTCCGTGTTGTCCTGCAGGTATGCATCCATCACCTGGTCATACAGGAACGCACCATAACCCCCGCGCCCGTCTTCGTTCCCTTCGTACCTTGCCGCGGGAACCGCGACAATCCGCGACACCGCGCCCGTCTCCGGATCGACATGCTGCGCGTAATGAGGCTGATACCCAAAAGGCACACTCACCCGCGACGGCGCCCAAAGATTTTGCAACTGCACCCAGCGCCCACCAGTGCTAGCCGGATCCGGATTGATCTGGTCCGCCTTGTTCGGACGCGCCACACCAGACGAATCCACATGCGGATAGTTCTCGCACGCACGATCAAAGTGGAAGTTGTCCACCAGCACCCACTCCACACCCTGCTCAACAAGTGCCGGGATCATCCGCGTGCTAAATGCCGTCTCTGGAGGGAACAACCCCGTCGAGGGACTCGCCGTCCCGAAGGTCAGCTCCCGCGCCCGATCATGCAGCGCGATCTGGAACCGAATCGATCGCTCATCGATCAAAGGCATCAACGGATGAAAATATCCAAACCCGATCATCTCGAGCCGTGGATTCCCCAACGCCGTGTAGTTGCTCGAAGGGAACATCGACTGCTCGCCGCTGTACGCCCACTCCCAGTTGCTCCACAACCCCCCGTTGCTCCCCGCCGCTTCGAGTTCCATCAAGTTCTCAATCAACGATCCAGAAAAACTGACATGCGCGCCAAGATGCGCCATCCCTGATCCCGCATCCACCGCGTTCTTCGGCCAGTTCGTATACGGCCCGAACCGTTGATGATGAATGTCGGGAACCGAGAAACTGAAATACCCATCCGACCCGATCGGTCCAAGATCAGGCACATATCTCGGCTGATGCATATGCCAGAGGAACCCTATCTGAATGGGTTCACCACCAACCGACTGAGTCGTTCCAACACCGACCGCTGCACCAGCAACAACACATCGAATACAACCCAACACTACTGACATCGCATCACTCCTCTTCAAAAGTCCCAACACCCTATCAAGTCTTTCCATAACCAACAAGCGTTTTGATCTCCCAGATCAGAGAGCACACGGCTCTTCAATGCACCAACGCAAACAGCACCCGTCCGATAACTTGACAAACCACATTTGAATCGCCGACTGTCCTATAAGCAAAAAACCCCAATGACCACCGCTAGTGGATCAAAAACACAGGCATGCGTGAAATTAACTAAGAAAATCTATATTTAGCCATTGAACTCAACCCTATATCCAATACCATAAACCCAGCTTACAGAGGGGAATACCCCCAAAATCGCGGCACGAGAGAGAGAAATCCCGTTCGCAAACTGAAGTAAGTCATTCCGCAGCGCAACTCCTTTTGTTGTCTGCTTCGTGTGTGATTGCCCGCTCAAGGGTGTGTCTTGAGCTTCAAAGGCAGTATTTCGTTTTGAGAAAGATTCAAAGAAAGAGAGCAACCAAATGAACAAGATCGCAACAATCGCTGGTCTCGCAGTCGCAGCTTCCGCTATGACCGCAAACGCAGAAACCCTTCTGATCGTTGACCTCGGCACCACCAACAGCATCACCATCTCCGCTACCGACGGCCTCGCTTCCGCATCCGTCTCAGGCAGCGACTTCACCGGCGCACTCCTTGCTGACTTCTTCGGCACAACCGCTGGTACAAACTTCCTCGATTCCTTCGGATCTGGTGACCTCACCTATGCTTCCGGCGCTTCAGACGGCAGCCCAGGTCTCTTCCGTGGAACCGGCAGCGCTGGACTCAATGTCTGGTCGCTCGGCGGCACCGGTGACTTCACCGCTGGCTCGCAAGGCTTCACCGGTTCGGCTACATGGTCAGTCGACGCAGGCATCTACGCTGAAATGCTCGCTGGCAACACCAGCGGCGACATCTACGCTCCAGCTGACACCGATGACGACATCGGTGGTGGCGCAGTCCTCGTCGGTCAGTGGAACATCATCCCAGCACCAAGCTCCCTCGCTCTTCTCGGCATGGGTGGCCTCGTCGCTGGTCGCCGTCGTCGCTAATCAGCACGACAGCACTTCATACGAACACCAGTTCAACTGAAGTAATCTAAACACACACAGCACGAGTCCTTCGGGACTCGTGCTGTTCTTTTTCACATATACACCCTGATCAAGCCGCATGTGAAACAAGCACATTTCTCTAGACCCAGTATGGATATCAGGTACACTGAGGTCCAGAGGGAATCCATAGACAATCAAAGGAGTATGCAAATGAACATACCAACACCGATCCTCGGCGTCGCACTCGCATCATGCTCGATCAACGCAAACGCGGACATACTCCTCCTCATTGACCTCACAGTATCAAACACCATCACCATCTCATCGACCAGCGGTCAATCTTCCGCAACCGTCGCAGGCACCGACTTCACTGGTGTACTCCTCGCAGACTTCTTCACCGACTTGGGTACCGGATTCCTCGAGACCGCCGGTGTAGGAGACCTCGTCTACAACGGCGACCCTTCCGACGCTACCCCAGGACTCTTCCGCTCAGCAGACAGCGTCGGACTCAATGTCTGGTCACTCGGAGGCAGCGGCAGCTTCACTGAAAACACCGTCGCATTCACGGGTTCAGCGACCTGGACCGTTGACTCAACCGTCTACGCTGAAATGCTTGCAAACAACCATTTCGGAGACATCTACGCTCCAGCAGACTCCGACGACGACATCGCCACCGCGACCCTTATCGGCCAATGGGGATACATACCATCTCCAAGTGCGCTCGCCGTATTCGGGATCGGTG
>WUAJ01000199.1 GCA_009827215.1 Phycisphaeraceae bacterium | reverse complement strand
TCATCACTGCGATCAAACTCGCCGAGCACATGCGCCGCGCCGCCAAAGGTATTGGTGGAGATCACATCCGCACCAGCTTTCAGATACGCGCGATGGATCTCCCCGATCTGTTCAGGACAACTCAGCGAGAGGATATCTGTGCAGTTCTCGCACCCCTGATAGTGTTCATTGATGTCCAGATCCAGCGCATGGATCTGTGTACCCATTGCGCCGTCCCAGACCAAAATCGTCTCTTGGAGCCTTTGAAGAAGGAGCTTGCCGTGTTGTGTGTAGTTCATAGTGCTAAATCCGTTTTTCTGGATGAACGGATTATACATACTCCGGGGTGAATTTCAGTCGTATCGGCAAAAAAAGGACGCCTCAAACGAGGCGTCCCTGAGTTCAAATAGAACATCCGTTTACGGGCAGCCCATCGCGAATCGGAGCAGGTACTCCGACACATCGAAGAAGTTGAGCGTGCCGTCTGGAGATCCATCAGGATTCCCGGCAAGGTCAGCTTCCGGATCACCCGAGCCGTACAACGAAAGGTACGCCGAGACATCGAAGAAGTTGAGCTGTCCGTCAGGTGTCCCATCAGGATTCCCAGCGAGGTCCGCAGGACACGCATCCACACTCTCACAGACCAATCCTCGGATCGTCACATCGTCAACGCCCGCTTCGATGATTGATCCAGCTCCCATGTCCGAGACAAGGAAGCGAACTCGCATCATCGAAGTACCAGGCTGGAAGCTGTCCAGTGGAAGCTCGGACATGATCCAGCCGCCCATCGACTCTTCGTTGTTCGGACCGATGATGTCGAGCGTTTCGTACGACTCGCCGCCATCGTAGGAGATCCCGACTTCCATCACATCCGCACCCGGCGCCGTTCCAGATCCACCGCCGGTATTGTCGTACCAGCGAGCGTAGACCATCTTGGGACTGATCATGTCTGAGATATCGAAGACAGGTGAAGTCAGGATTGTCAGCGAGTCCACATCAGAGTTCACGCCTCCGGATGTATTTCCAGTTACGAAGCAGCTTCCGGAACCATCAGCATCGACCGTCGGATCACCGAACCCGCCGTCACCCATCGGCACGCCGCGTTCCCACATCCCGTCGAGTGGACCCTTTGCACCACCGCTGACAGACCAACCGGTATCGAGCTCGAAGTTGTCTTCGAAGACCAGCATCGCTTCACCGATGTTGTATCCGAGCAATGCGGACTCATTCAGATCAGGGAATGTTGTCAAACCAGTGTTCACGCCCTCGACGCTGATGAAGTAGCTCACATCGAATCCGCCATCAGGCAGTGCATCGTGATTCGGATTACAGTCCTGCGCAGGGATCGTCGCGGTGTAGCTGTTGCCGCCATTGCTGACCAAAGGCACCTCAACGAATCCGCTACCAACACCCATCACGCCGCCGGCAGAAATGTACGAAAGCATCTCTGTGCCAGGCACAATCTGATCAATCGGTTGATCGATCAGCACCTCAAACACATAATCCTCACCCGGCATGATTTCTGTCTGCGGCTCTTGAGCAAGCATGATCACAGGTTGTGGATCTTCACAAACCAACTCGCTCACCGATACGCCATCCACGCCCGCTTCGATGACCGAAGCATTCTGGAGATCCTCAACTACGAATCGGAACTGAAGTTGAGAAGTCGCAAAGTCAAAGTCCGGCACATCGTCCGAAAGCTCTTCGATCAGGTCGTACTCCACAAAGAACCATCCGCCCTCAGACTCGAGGGTGTTCGGTCCAACAACCTCAAGCTCGAACCAGTCCAAGCCTCCGTTGTCAGAAACCTCAACCAGGAATACATCCATGTCATCGTCAGGTCCCGAACCTGAACCAGAGCCGGTATTGTCATACCAGCGCCAGTACGAGACACTCGGACGCACTACATCGGATACATCGAAGATCGGAGAGTTCAAAATGGTTGGACCACCATCGACATCGGTATTCGATCCTGGACCACCATTGCCAGTGAGATAGCACTGTCCCGAACCATCCGCATCCATCGGCGGATCACCTCGTGAACCATCACCCGCTGGGACACCGCGTTCCCACTGACCAGCCGCTTGTCCCTCGATCGGACCTGTGACCATCCATCCCATTTGTGTCTGGAAGTTGTCTGCAAAGAACGCGGACGGATCACCTATAAAAGCTCGGAACGGATCGTCCCCGCCACCAAGAGGTAGCGTGATCGAGCCTTCGGAGCCGACTGTGCTTGCTTCGATGAAGTATTCGACCACTGCATCCGGATCACAATCAAATCCAGGTAGGGTAGCCGTGTATTCCAATCCCTTGCCTGGGATCATCGGGACCTGTGTATATTCCCCATTCCCGATCCGATAGTTCAAGAACTCGGAGCCGCTCTGGATCGATTGCTCAAATGGATTGAGAATCACCGTGAATGTGTTCTCCAATCCAGGTTCAAGATATGTAGGATTCTGTGCTGCGATACCCAGAAGTGATGATGTCGCGATATCAATCTTGTACAGTTGTACACTCTCATTCATCCCGAGCGGGTTCGCAAAGATTTCAAAGATGTAATCACCCGAGTTCAAAGCTGGAAGTTCGAGTGGTTCAGGGAATCCTGCAGGAAACAGTGTCGCTGAGACCAAAGGATTGATCAGATCGTCAGCAGCGTACACACGAATTTGCAGATCGTGAACGAGGTCGTAGTTTGTAAAGACCGCTTCGGGATCACTCACACTGCACATCTCAGTTTGTGGACCCTGTCGGTAGTTGCCTGCAGTTGGTGAAACGACAAAGTCCACCAAAGCAGGGTTCTCAACAGTCAGCTTGAAATAATCAACATCCGTATAGTCATCCAAACTGTAGTTTTCGAATGTCATCTCCTCATTAATCGACATGCTTCCCAGATCAGTCGCGACCGCTGGATTGTCGTTTGGTTCAGCAAAGTCACCATAGTGGCGCTGTCCATTCAAGATGTCGTCAACCTGCGGACCATCAAACTGGAACGATACAAACGGCTCCATGAGCTTGTTGTTCTCGCGTGGACACACATGAAACATCCCGGCGCCGTGCCCGTGCTCGTGTGCTGTCACATTCCGGAATCCGAGCGAGTTTCCGCTGGTGTTGTTGAAGAAGCTGTCAAATGCATCAAAGACCATGTCTCCACCGAAAGATGGGAAGAAGTTGAACGCGAGCACACCTGAGTTCCCATCGAGGACCATCGCCGCGATACGGATGTCTCCGCGTGTATTGAGCTGTCCGTCAAAGAATCGGAAGGTCACGCCATCATCATTGGGTTCGTACACATAGCTCGTGCCCGTGAGCTCAGCCCAACGATCAAACACTTGTGCAAAGAGATCCTGCCAAACAGCGGGTGAGCCGTAAAGACTGTTCAACCAAGCGAACAACTGAGAGTTTCCAGCTCCGAACCCCGCATCTGGAATGAATGTCCCGTCCGGAACAAAGGAGTATGTGAAGATCGTCGGATCACCCTGTTGCAATCCTTCGCCGCTCAACACAGTCCGATCCCAGCGTGGTGCTTGCTGGAACGCATTGGGATTCGTCGTCGACAGCATCTGTGTCGCGAGCCACACATAGTCGTTGTTTGTTTCTGGAGCGAAGCAAAGCTGCGGAACCACCACATCGGTATCGAGCGCGTGTGCGATACTCCGGAGAGCGGACACTTGTTGGTCGCTCATCTCGTGATCGGTCATTTCTTTCAGCGAAGCTTCGAGCCATTCAGAAGCATCCTGCTGACCATCAAACGGCACAAGCGAACGCGCTTCAGTATTGTATTGCTCAGTGCCAATCCCACCTGCTGCGATAATCTTTGCCTGTTCCTCTGACGGAAGAGTTGGAAGCAAGGACTGCGCGATCAACTCCAGATCCCGTTCAACGCATTCATCAACGGCTTGCTCGTGTACACAAGCGTTACAAGTCTCTGAAACACCCGCATGAGTCATTCCAGAAACCAACACCATGACCGAACCAATGCCGGCCAACATCAATGATTGAACTCGCATAATTAATCCCTTTAAAATGATCAGCATGTCGCGCGTAACGCGAATCAACTGCCCGACGCTCTCAGTTCATCCAAACACCACCGAGGGTGAACAACAACCCCCGGCAACCCCCGCGATGGATGCAAGTACTCCGAACAACAAAATTAGCCGATCAAATGCCGACTGTAAATACTGAATCTCAATAAGTTAACGAGATTTGACCGAATCCAAGGGGTTTTTGGCCAATCGATGACCACCGATAACAAATCGATGTGATCTCGGGACCGATTCGACCCAATCATGAAAAAACACCTCGGGGTCTCTCCCGAGGTGCGTCATAGATGCGAAGCTCGTTGCGAGTGTTTACTTGTCTTTCTTGAAGTAGTTGCCAGCAAACTTCTTCTGGAACTTCTCAACACGACCCGCAGCGTCAACAAAGGTTGATTTGCCGGTAAAGAACGGGTGTGAACCAGACCAGACATCCACTTTGAGCTCTGGAACCGTTGCGCCGACAGTCATGACGACCTCGCCGTTGTAGTAGACCTTAGATCGG